>NZ_JBFLUG010000017.1:0-88182 GCF_041008525.1 Parafrankia sp. FMc2
AACTCACCGCCTGGCAGGCAGCCGTCAACGCCGACCAGCGACAGGTCAACTGGCACTTCACCACCGATGACGCCCGCACCAAACTCCGCCACCTATACCCCACACATTAGCGGCGACAGTCTACTAGAGCGCCGCTGCTCCCCGCGCGACGTCCACCGCCGTGCGCATCTGGTCACGGCCCAGCAACCCGCGCACTGAGGCGACCAGCAGGGTGGACGGTCGCGGCCCGGACGCGGCCGTCCACCCCGTCGGGCTCAGAAGCTGGCGACGGCTTCCTTCTCGTCCTCGTGGATCTCGAAAATGCTGATCAGCTGGGTGATCGTGAGGATGTCCTGGACCTTGGGCGGCGGGCTCAGCAGTTTGAGCTTGCCACCGCGATGCTGGGTGGTGGTGTAGGAACTGACGAGCTCGCCGATGCCGGAGCTGTCGATGGTGGTGACGCTGGCGCAGTTGAGCAGCAGGTTGAGGCTGCCGTTCCCGATTTCGTCCTGGACGGCCCGGCGAAGCGCGACGTCACACACCCCGATGGTGATCTTGCCGGACAGGTCGAGGATGGTGACGCCGTTCTGCTGACGGCGGGCGATCTTCACGAGTATCAGGCAGTCCTTCCGGTAGGTGTTTCACCAGGACGACGTCGCATCCCGGTGGATCAGTGCGGCGGGTGACATCGACACCGTCGACGCAGTGGGCGATGAGGATCAGCCCGCGGCCCGACGGCGTGAGGTTCACTGCACCGTCGTCTGGCGGACGAGGGAGGAAGCCCGGGCCCCGGTCGCCGACAGTCACGGTGATCCGGTGCGCGTCGCGGTCGAGGAGCAGGCGAACCGGCAGCACCGGGTCGAGCCGGTTCCCATGGATCACCGCGTTGGCCACGGCTTCCCGCACCGCCAGGCCCAGCCGCTCCCCGTCGTCGGGATCGAGTCCGGACTCCGCGGCCACCTGGCAGGCCCGCTGCTCGGCCACCGCAATGCTCGAGAGGGTGGACCGTAGCTCCAGCACCGTCCGTTCCACGCCCACCCCCGCATGACGAGGCGCGGACAGGTCGATCGCCCGGCCGCCGATCACCAGGTCGGCAGTTGTGATGGCACGGGGGTCTGTCAGGCCACCGTGACGACGACCTTGCCCCTGGCGTGGCCTCGTTCGACGTAACGCAGGCCTTCGGCGACATCGGCGAGCGGGTACATCCGATCGAGAACGGGCGAGAGCGTCCCCTTCTCGACAGCATCGGTGACCGCGAGCAGAAAGAACCTCTCACGCCGGTCCGGCAGCGGAGTAAGCCGCTGCCGCACGACACAGTTGACCACGACCGCCCGCAGCGTCGAACCGACCGCGCCGAACACGTGGCCGGGTGAGCCACCCGCGTTGACCACGAGGGTTCCGCTCCGTACCAGCGCGCCGCGCAGCTGGCGCAGCGGCCGGTTGCCGACGTTGTCGAGGATCACGTCGTACGGGTCGTCGGTGTCGGTGAAGTCGGCCGACGTGTGGTCGACGACGGAGGACGCACCGAGGGAGGCCACCAGGTCGACGTTCGCGGTGCCGCACACGCCGGTGACCTCGGCGCCCGACGCCGCCGCGAACTGGACCGCGAAGGTGCCGACACCACCGGCGGCCCCGTTGACGAGGACGCGCTGGCCCGCCCGGACGCGGCCGACGTCCCTGATCCCGCGGAGCGCGGTCGTCGCCGCGATCGGCAGGGCGGCGGCCTGCTCGAAGGACAGTGCCGCCGGCTTGGGCACGACCATCTCCGGCGAGGTCAGCGCGTACTCGGCGAAGGCGCCCGGGCAGTAGCCGAGTACCTCGTCCCCGGGGCGCAGCCCGGTGACGTTGCGACCGACAGCTTCGACGCGGCCCGCCGCGTCCAGCCCGGCCACCAGCGACTTCGGCCGGGTCAGGCCCATCCCACCGAACAGCCGCGCGACGAGCGGATCGCCGCGGAGCATGTGCCAGTCGTACGGGTTGAGCGCGGCGGCCCGCACCGCCACCAGGACGTCGTCCGGGCCGGGTTCGGGGACGTCGACATCGGCCAGCCTCAGGACGTCCGGCGGGCCGAACCGCTCCTGCACGATCGCCTTCACCGGGCCTCCCGGAATCGTCCGGTGGCGGCGGAGGACACCGAGACCGCGCCCGGCGCGGCGAGCACGGACAGGCCGGCGGACGCCGACGGCGGGGCTGACACCGACAGCGCCGCGGACACAGACGGCGCGGCGGTCGGCCTGGTGGGCGCCGACCGTCCGATCACGGACCCGACCAGCATGGCGACGCTGATACCGATCTGGGCCACCCACCACGCTCCGATCTGATGGTGCTCCCACACCGGGCACACCGCCGACACCAGGACGAAGCCGCCGCTGCCGTAGGCGGCGGGGGTGAATCCCCAGCGCCGGCCGGCCAGCAGAGCCAGGAAGGCGACCAGCAGGAGCAGCAGGGTGGCGACGATCAGGATGTCCGCCCAGGCCGGCTGCGTCGGCGGTCGTTCATGCCGCGGCGGCTGGATGGCCCCCACGGTCACGAATCCGGCGAACAGCGCGGCGGCCCAGCCGCGGGAAAGCTGTCGGGACTGAAGTGCGTGCATGAGTCGAGGCTGCCGCGACCGTGTTGTGTGATCTCCTCGAACGGGTCGAGTTTCTGTTGAGCCCGGCCGGCTGTTCCGGAGAGTGGCGCAGCCAGGAAAGTCATACTGGGTCGGGATGCCCGCAGGGCTCCTTACCGTGATCTTCCGAGGTCTCCCCCGGGCGAGGACAGAGCAGGGAGCGGCGCGGTGCTGCAGATCCGTCTACTCGGTGGAGTCGGCGCCGTCACGCCCGACGGCCGCCCGGCGGAGGTCGGGCCGGCGAAATGCCAGGCGCTGCTCGCGGCGCTCGCCCTGTCCGCGGGCAGGGCGGTCCCGGTGTGGCGGCTGACCGAGCTCATCTGGGGTGACACCCCGCCGAGAACGGCCGACCGCACGCTCGCGTCGTACGCGACGAGGCTGCGCGGCGCGCTGGGATCCAGCTCGATCGAGCGCGCCGGCTCGGCCTACCGCCTGGCTGTCGGCCCCGAGGCGGTCGACGTCCTCCGGTTCCGGCGGCTGGCCGAGGCCGGTGAGATCGAGGCGGCTCTCGCCGAGTGGACGGGCACCCCGCTGGCCGGTCTGGTGGCACCGGGGCTGACCGCCACGGTCAACGGCCTGATCGAACAGTGGCTGGCGGTCGTGGAGGCAGATCTCGAGCACCGGGTCGAGGCTGACGCGTCCACCGCGATCGGCCAGCTGACCGAGCTGACCGCCACCTACCCGTTCCGCGAGGGCCTGTGGGCGCTGCTGATGACGGCGCTCTACCGGGCGGGCCGCCAGGCCGACGCCCTCGCCGCCTACCGCACAGCCCGTGAACGTCTCATCTCCCAGCTCGCTGTCGAGCCCGGTCCTCGGCTGCGGGAGCTCGAGGCATCCATCCTCGGTCATGACGGACGGCTGGCCAGGCCCGCGGCGCCAGATACGGCAGCGTCGTCGGCAGCGGCAGCGGCAGCGGCAGCGGCGAGACCGTCCGGGACCGTGACGTTCGGTTTCTGTGAGGTGGCGGACGCGGGCCGCTGGTGGGCGTCGCACCGGCACGAGATGCCGCTGGCCCTGGCTCGTCACGAGGCTCTCGTCCGGACCGCCGTCGGCCGTCACGGCGGCCATGTCTTCGCCAGCGGCAGCGACTCGTTCGGCGTGGCCTTCCACCGCGCCGCCGACGCCGTGGCGTGGGCGCTGGACCTGCAGGTGGCGGCGCGCGACGAGGCCTGGCCGGCTGGCATGGCCATCCGGGCCCAGCTCGGCCTGCACACGGGTGAGACCGACGAACGGCGCCACGGCTATTTAGGACCGGCCGTGAACCTGGCCGCCCGGCTGGCGGCGGCCGGGCACGGCGGGCAGGTGCTCGCCTCCGCCGCGACCGCGCTGCTGCTCGATCGCGACGACCTTCGGGATCTCGGTACCCACCGTCTCGACGGCGTGGTGTCCGCACAACGCCTCTACCAGGTCGGCCACGGCGAACACCCGCCACCGCGCACGGAGGACGGTCGCCGCGGGAACCTGCCGCGCCGGCTGGGCCGCCTGCTCGGGCGGGACGCCCTTCTCGACACGGTCGAGAAGGCGCTGACCGCGGCCCCCGTCGTGACCCTGGTCGGCCCGGGTGGCATCGGCAAGACCCGGCTCGCCGTCGCGGCCGCGGCCCGCCGCTCCGACCTGGACGGCGCCTGGCTGATCGAGCTGGCCGAGATCACCACCTCCGACGACGTCCCGCGGGCGGTGGCGACCCCGCTGGGCATCACCGAGCTGGCCGGACGGGATCTGAACGGCTCGGTCGTCACCGCGCTGCGACCACGCCGAGCACTGCTCCTGCTCGACAACTGCGAACACGTCGCCGCCGGGGCGGCGAAGCTCGCCGCGGCCATCGCCGAGGGCTGTCCGGACGTGCGCGTGCTGGCCACCTCCCGGGAGGCTCTCGGCCTCGGCCACGGCCACGAACGACTCGTCGCGGTCGGGCCGCTGGAACCGTCCGGGCCCGGGGCGGAGCTGTTCGAGGAGCGGGCCACAGCCCTGTCGGCCGGGTTCGACGCCCCGGCGAACCGCCAGTCCGTCGAGGAGATCTGCCGCCGGCTCGACGGAGTGCCGCTGGCCATCGAACTGGCCGCCGCCCGGACGACCACCCTCGCTCCGGCCGATCTGCTCACCCGGCTGGACGATCATCTCCGGCTGCTCGTCGGCGGGCCGCGCACCGCCGCCAGGCGCCACCGGACGCTGCGTGCCACCATCGCCTGGTCCTACGACCTGCTCAGCGCAGCCGAGCGCGGGCTGTTCCAGCGGCTGTCGGTGTTCGCGGGACCGTTCGACCTCAGCGGCGCGACGGCGGTTGCCGCCGGCAGCATCGGCGGCACCGACGTGGACCAGGTGGTGGGAACCCTCGTCGCGCGTTCGATGCTGGTCGTCGACTCCGGGCCGTTCGGGCCGCGGTTTCGGCTGCTGGAGACGATGCGGCAGTTCGCGGCCGAACGGCTGACCGAGACCGGCGAGACCGAGGACGTCGCCGAACGGCACGCACTGTGGTGTCTGGAGGCGGCCGCCCGGGTGCAGGTTCTGCTGGCGGGCCAGGCCGAGGTCGAGGGGGTGGCTCGCCTCGACGAGCTCTGGCCCAACCTGCGGGCCGCCTTCGACTGGGCGTGCGCCGCGAAGCGGCAACAGCTCGCCCACGCGCTCGTTCGCCGCGTCGTCGTCGAGATCGTGCGCCGCAGCCGCAACGAGATCGGTGACTGGGTCGAACGGCTGCTGGCCATCTCGCCGCCCGACGACGAGCTCGTCGTCTTCGGGCTCACCTGGGCGGCGCAGCGCTACAAACTGAGCCGGCGCAACGACGCCTATGAACGCCTCGTCGAGCGCTACGGCGAACCAGACCATCCGCTGGTCCACCACGCACGGGCGTCGGTCTGCCAGGACTACGCGGCGCTCGGCGTCTGGGCGACTCCGGCCATCGCGGACCTGCGCCGGCGAGGCGACGACGACCTGGCCGAACAGTTCGAGCTGGACGCCGGCGCGGCACTGCTGTTCACCGGACGGTTCGCCGAACACGACCGGTTCACCACGGCTCTGGTGCACCGGTACCGGACCCAGGGGCCTCCGACACTGCTCAACCTGACCCTGGTGATGCTCGGCTACTCCGCCTCGCTGCAGGGCGGCCTCCCCCGCGCCAACCGGCTGTTCGACGAGGCCGTCGGGGTGACGGTGCCGCAGCGCACCCATTCCCCGAACCGGGTCATCGAGGCGGGGGCGGTCTTCCGGCGCGGGGACCGGGCGCGGGCCTTCGGCATCCTGCGCGGCCACATCGACCAGCTTCTCGACGACGACAACATGCAGGCTGCCTGCGTCACCAGTGTCGAGTTCATCAACATGATGGCAGCCGTCGGCCGGCTGTCCGACGCCGCGCGGATGCTTGGCTTCCTCGCGACGACGGGCCTTCTCGACGCACCTGACTGGAACACCCTGGTGGACGACGCCGCCGCGGCGATCGCCGCGCAGCCCCACCTCGGTCCGGAGCGGGAGCAGGCGTGGGGGCGGGCGCTGGACGACCGCGAGGCGCTCGAGTACATGCGCGCGGTGCTGCGGGCACTCACCGACGCCGACCCCAACCCCAACCCCGACGCCGGCGGAGAGCCCGTCGGTCACCCCGGGCCGGGCATCCGCCCGGGGCGGGGCACACCCCGGGCGTGATGCTGACGTCCAGTCCCGGTTCCGGGTCTGCGCCGTTCCGGAGTTCAGACGGTGGTCGCCGCGAGCGTCGCGAGGACGACGCGGACCACGTCGTTGACGGAGGCCAGGGAGAAGACGTCCTCGTCCTCGATCTCGATGTCGTAGGTGCGTTCGATACGCGAGATCATGACGAGGACCTTCATCGAGTCCGCGCCCTGAAGGGTGCGAAGGTCGAGGTCGGGCGTGATCGTCTCGGCCGGCGTGCCGAGCTCACGGGCGACGATGCCCGTGACGGTGCTGCGAACCTCGGAGGCGGACGGCGTCATCGTGGCTCCTTCGGTCAGGACGAGAGCTCGGCCATGGCGTGGCGGATCGCCGAGTTCCGGCTGAGGTCGCGGCCAACCGCCGTCCCGAGCATGCGGCGGAGTCTGGCCTGCAGCTTCTCCTGCGCGTCCGGCGGGGAGATCCGCAGAAAGACGTCGATCACGTCGTCCACGGTCTCGTGGTCGCGCATCTCCTCGACCCGCTGGTGCTTGTAGACACCGACCGGGTGGTTCAGCCGCGGGTTGGTGACGTAGAAGTGGATGCGCTCCAGCACCGACTTCAGTTCGTGCGGATGGTCCGCGAGGCGGCGCTTCAGGTAGAAGAGGAACTCGCGGGCGTGGCCGGCCTCGTCGCGGCTCGCCCGGAGGAAGAGGTCGGCCAGGACGGGCTCCTCCACCCACTCCGCCAGGGCCCGGTAGGCCGTGTTGACGATGATCTCCGAGATGACGTTCGTGGTCAGCGTCGCGCTCGGCGTGATGCCGGCCTCGTACGGCTCACGCAGCGCCTCGATCCGGTCCTGGTCGATGTGCACACCGACCGCCCTGAGCCACGCGCGGAAGGCGTAGTGGTGCTGCAGTTCCTGGTACGCCCAGATCGCGACGAACGCGGAGCAGTCGTAGTCGTCGGAGAACTCGCTGAGGAAGCCGTGCAGCCCCGGGAGCGAGGTCGCCTCGCCCACGACGACTCCACGGACCAGGGCTATGTAGGCAGGCTGGACGAGCTCCCGCCGGACGGTGTCGAGGCCGAGGTCGCAGACTTTCCACTGGAGCCGTTCGTAGTGCTCGAAGACGTCGAAGCTGTGTGATCTCTCGGCGGTGGAAGACGGCATGGGCTGAGCTCCTCCCGGGCTTTCGCGCAGGCCCGCGCCGCTCCACGATGGAAGGCCCCCGGGATCACCACAACCTGGATTCGATCTCCCAATCGATCAATCCGCGCGGTCCTGTCCGGGGGCGTGGGCCCGCGGGCCCGGCCGGCCGCCGGTCCGGGCCGGGCTCGCCGCGAGGGCGGCGGCAGTCCTCGACGGATGTATTTATGCCACCAGACTGGGAACGTAATAGGCTCACGCCCAGTTCGTACCAAGGGGTACGACAACCGGGAGGGACACCGCATGGACGTGGGAGACAAGGTCGGGGATCTGGCGGGAGTCGACGAGACAGGGGCCGAGCTGCGCTTCTCGGATCTGTTGGCGAAGGGCCCGCTGGTGGTGTTCTTCTATCCGGCCGCCATGACGTACGGCTGCACCAAGGAGAGCTGCCACTTCCGCGACCTGGCGGAGGAGTTCGCCGCCGTCGGCGCCGGCATCGTCGGTGTCAGCGCCGACGACGTGGCCAAGCAGGCGCAGTTCAGCGCGAAACACACACTCGGGTTCCCGCTGGTGGCCGACACGGACAGGTCCATCGCGGAGGCGTTCGGGGTCAGGCGCCGGCGGGGCCCGAACAAGCGGTCGACGTTCGTCGTGGGCTCCGACCACACCGTGATCGCGCGTATCGACTCCGAGTTCGCGATGGGCCGCCATGCCGACCAGGCCCTCGAAGCACTGCGATCGGCCACGAATCCGGCCTGACGCGGCAGGCGGCCGGCGGCAGACAACGGGTGAGGGCCGGGGCGACGACGTCAGCCGACCCTGAGGGGAAGGCTTTCCCAGCCACGCATGGTCGAGGTGGAGGAAAGCGCCGCGTTGTCCCAGTCCACCTCCCACTCCTGGAACCTGTTGAGGAACTCGGCGAGCGCGACCCGGCCCTCGAGTCTCGCCAGGGCGGCGCCCAGGCAGTAGTGGGTGCCGAGCCCGAAGGTGATGTGCTGGTCGATCCTGCGGCGGATGTCGTAACGCTCGCCGCCGTCCCACCGCCGCTCGTCGCGGTTCGCCGACGCGACCAGCATCATCATCGCGCTGCCCGCCGGCACCGTCTGGCCATGCAGCTGCACGTCGCGCGTGACATAGCGGGCGACGGCATGGCCGGTCGGCTCGAAGCGCAGCGTCTCCTCGATGGTGTTCGGAATCAGGTCGCGGTGCGCGAGAAGGTCGGCCCGCTGGTCGGGGTAACGCGCGAGCAACGCGACGAGCCAGCCGATCAGGCGCGCGGTCGTCTCGTTGCCGGCGCCGGCCAGCACCGTGACGTAGGTCAGGATCTCCTCGCGGGTCAGCGTGCGGCGGACACCTTTCTCGTCCTCGAACTCGGCGCCCAGCAGCTCGGTCATCAGGTCGTCGGAGGGATGCGCGGCCCGCCAGTCGATGTAGTTCGCGAACAGCTCGGTGTCCATGAGCGCGGCCCCCGACACCTTCATCTGCCCGCCGGCCTCGGTGCGCAGCCTGGCGTCGGTGCGTTCCCGGACCGCCAGCTGATCCTCCTCGGGGATGCCGAGCAGCATGCCGATGACGCGCATCGGGACCTCGTTGGCGTAGGAGGTCATGAGGTCGAACTGGTCTGCTCCCTCGATCCGGTCGAGGCAGCGGACGCAGTACTCCCGGATCGCCGACTCCAGCGATAAGACCCGGCGGGGCGTGAACACCCGCGCGAGCAGGCGCCGGTGGATGTCATGGATCGGCGGATCCTCCATGAGCAGCGTGCCCGGCGGAATCTCGACATTCGCCTTGATGATCTCCAGAATCGGCCCCCTCGACGAGGAGAAGGTGGGCCAGTCGACGAGGCCGCTGTTGACGTCGTCCCAACGGCTGAGTACCCAGAAATCGTGCTGGCTGTTGTGCCACAGCGGCGCCTCGGCACGCATCCGCCGGTAAACCGGATACGGGTCGTTGGCAATCTCACGGTCGAACGGATCCCAGTACACCGTGGTCGTGTCGGTCATCGGAACCTCCCGGGACGGCAGCGCCTGCGCGTTTCTTTGAACACGCATTCAAACTTCGGCGGCACCCGCCGTCAAGAAGATCGCCGGTCCGACCGGACGAGGCTGTCGCGCCGCCCGCGGGGAACGGCTTCTGGGATGCTGGGCCGACCAAGCCCGCACAGAAGCCCGCACCGAAGCCCGCGCGAAGGCCGACGGAGGCTCCATGCGCACCGAGAACATCGAGTACACCTGTCGGGACCTGCGCCTCGTCGGTGAGCTTTCCCTCGACGAGAGCCGGCCCGGCCCGCGCCCGGCGGTTCTGGTCTGTCACGGCGGCGGCGGCCTGAACGAGAATGTCCGACGGCAGGCGCGCCGGCTGGCGGAGCTCGGCTATGTCACCTTCGCCCTCGACTACTACGGCGGCGGGCGTGAGCTGCGGGCCGACGAGACCGACCGGTTCGCCGAGCTCTCCGCTGACATGGCGCTCGTCCGGTCGCTCGGCCGGGCCGGCCTGGAGGTTCTGCTCGCGCAGGAGGCGGCGGCCCCGGGGCAGGTCGCCGCGATCGGCTACTGCTTCGGCGGTGCCCTCGCCCTGGAGCTGGCCCGGGACGGGGCCGACCTGCGGGCCGTCGTCGGCTTCCACTCGATTCTCACGACCCCCCGGCCGGCGGACGCCGCGAACATCACCGGCCGGGTCCTCGTCTGTCTCGGCACCGACGATCCGTACGTACCGCCCGAGCAGCGCGAGGCCTTCGAGGCGGAGATGCACGCCGCCGGAGTCGCCTGGGAGATGCACCTCTACGGCGGCGTGGGCCACTCCTTCACCGACCCGTCCCACGACGGCCTGCGGCCCGGCATCCGCTACGACCGTCGCGCCGACGAACGTTCCTGGAAGGCGATGATCGACCTGTTCGAGGAGGTTCTTCCGGCCTCCCGCTGAGCCGGCTGCCCACCGCACCCGGTGACTGGTCGACGGGAGCCGCCTCCGCGGCGATGGCGGTGCTATATCGGGGGGATCCGCTCGAGTTTGGTCCAGCCGCGCCAGCCGCGCTCCTCGAGCAGCTCCAGAAGCGTGCGGGCGATCGGCATCGAGTCGAGGAAGACCGCGTCGAGGAGCTGCGCGAGCTCGTCGGGCATCACCTCGTCGTAGTCCTCCCAGCCCTCGGTGTCGGCCTCGATGAGGGCGACGAGCCGGTCGGCGATGGCCTCCACTCGCGGGTCGTCCGCCTCCCAGGCGGCCGCGCCGATGAGATCATGGTAGAGCTGGAGCGTCGCCGGGTCGTCGAGCTGCTGCCGCTTCAGCGTCATGTAGAGCGGCATGTGCTCCGGCAGCTGGGCGGCGACCAGGATCCAGGCGTCCCGCTCGCCCTCGATCATCTGCTCCGGCAGGCCGAGCTCGCGCATCCGGTCGAGATAGGCCACCGCCTCCGGCGGCAGGGCCAGGCTGTCCCCGGCCGCCAGCTGTGCGATCCGTTCCCGGTGCCGCTGCCGCTCCCTGATCTCCGCACGCAGGCGCCGGTCGATGTCGACGATGGCGGCGTTGAACTCCTCCTCGCCCGCGCCCAGCAGCTCGCGGACCCGTGCGAGCGGGACGCCGGCGCTGGCGAGCGTGCGAATCCTGATGAGCTCGACGGCGGCCGCGGCGCCGTAGCACCGGTAGCCGGAGTGATCGCGCTCCGGCTCCGGCAGGAGCCCCTTGGCGTGGTAGTGCCGCACCGCGCGCACGGTGACGCCGGCGTACGACGCCAGCTGGCTGATCGTGAGCACGCGTCAGTCTCCTACTCCCCTGTCTCTTTCCCTACTTCGCTCTTTCCCTACTTCGTGGGCACGCGGAGGAACAGCCGGCGCGACCAGAGGCAGCCGAGCAGTGCGATCAGCGCGCACCATCCGATCGTGAGCCACAGGTCGGTGCCCGTCTCCGTGCCCGTGACGAGTGCGCGCAGGGTGTCGATCATCGGCGTGAACGGCTGGTGCTCCGCGAACTGGCGCAGGCCGGCGGGCATCGCGTCGGTCGGCACGAAGCCGCTGCTGATGAACGGCAGCATCACCAGGAACAGCGGGGTGTTGCTCGCCGTCTCGACACTGTCCGCCGCCAGGCCCAGGCCGACGGTCAGCCAGGTGAGCGAGAACGCGATGAGGACCAGCAGCGCGACCGCGCCGAGCCAGCCGAGGGGGCCGGCATCGGAGCGGAACCCGAGCAGGAACGCGAACGCCGCCACGATCACCACGGCGAAGCCGGTCCGCAGGACAGCGCCCAGCACGTGGCCGGTGAGCACCGACGCCCGGGCGATGTCCATCGCGCGGAACCGGGAGATGATCCCGGTGGTCATGTCGGTCGCGGTCGAGATCGCGGTGCCGAGCGCGACACTGGCGACCGTCATGATCAGAATGCCTGGCGTGATGAACACCAGGTAGTCGCCGCGATCCCCGCCGCCGCCCTGGCCTGGCAGGCCGGCGCCCAGGGTCCCGCCGA
Source organism: Parafrankia sp. FMc2 (assembly GCF_041008525.1). Taxonomy (NCBI): domain Bacteria; kingdom Bacillati; phylum Actinomycetota; class Actinomycetes; order Frankiales; family Frankiaceae; genus Parafrankia; species Parafrankia sp. FMc2. The sequence goes on from NZ_JBFLUG010000017.1 coordinate 11,787, forward strand.
AGACGTACACGAACAACAGGAGGAACACGATCGGCTGGGCGACCAGCATGATCGACAACGAGGGGTAGCGGCGGATGTGCAGCAGGTTGCGCCGCAGCATCGTCGCCGAGTCGCGGACGGTGTAGGCGGTGCTCATGCCGGGATCTCCTCTGCTGCGGGCGCCTCGGCGGCGGGCACCTCGACCGCGCGGCCGGTCAGCGCGAGAAACACGTCGTCGAGGTCGGCGGACGCGACCGTCAGCCCCGCGACGCCCTCGTCGTCCAGGCTGTCGAGCACACGGCGCAGCCCGGCGATGCTGCCGTCGGCCGGCACCTGCAGGGTGAACGCATCGGTGTCGGAGGTGGCCTCCGGATGTGCCGCCGCCGCCGCGGCCAGCGCCGCGGCGTGCCTGAACTGCACCGACACGTGCCCGCCAGGCACCCGCCGCTTCAGCTGGGCCGCTGTGCCCTCGGCGACCAGCCGGCCCCCGTCGAGGACCCCGATCCGGTCAGCCAGCTGGTCGGCCTCCTCGAGGTACTGCGTCGTCAGCAGCACCGTCACACCGTCGGCGACCTGCTCGCGCACGATCGCCCACAGGTCGCGGCGGCTGCGCGGGTCGAGACCGGTCGTCGGCTCGTCGAGGAAGATCAGCCGGGGCCGGGTGATGAGCGTCATCGCCAGGTCCAGCCGCCGCTTCATACCGCCCGAGTAGGTCTGCGCCCGTCGGTCGGCGGCGTCGACGAGGTCGAAGCGCTCCAGCATCACGGCCACGGCGGTGGCCGCGGCCGCCCGGCCGAGGTGCGCCAGGTCGGCCATCAGCCGCAGGTTCTCGCGGCCGGTCAGCAGCTCGTCGATCGCGGAGAACTGGCCGGTGACACCGATCGCGGCCCGCACCCCGCCGGGGTCGCGCCGCACGTCGAAGCCGGCGACGCGGAGCTCGCCGGCATCGGGGGCCAGCAGGGTGGAGAGAATGTTGACGATGGTCGTCTTGCCGGCGCCGTTGGGCCCGAGGAGCGCATAGACGGTGCCCTCCGGGACGGTCAGGTCGACGCCGTTCAGCACGGTGTGGTCGCCGTAGGACCTGGTGAGTCCGACGACCTCGATCGCGGGCCTGGTAGCGGTCATGCCGCCATGCTGGGGCCCTGACGCAGGGTCAAGGTCAAGCCGCGTCGCGGGAGACACCGCGACGCCGGGAAGCGGTGCCGGGAAGCGGTGCCGGGAAGCGGTGCCGGGAAGCGGTGAGGGGCGACGCCGCGATGCGGGGCGACACCACGGTGAGGGATACCGGCGGGGACTCCCACCCGTTCGGGCCCACGCCTACTGTCAGGCACATGGCAGGCAACACTGGTGACCACCGCAGCGAGGCGCGCAAGTTTCTGACCTCACGCCGCGCGCGGCTGTCCCCCCGGCAGGCGGGCCTGGTCGCGTTCGGCGACAACCGCCGTGTGCCCGGCCTGCGCCGCGAGGAGGTCGCGGCACTCTCCGGGGTCAGCGTCGTCTACTACACCCGCCTGGAGCGCGGGAACCTCGTCGGCGCCTCCGAATCGGTGCTCGGGGCGATCGCCGGCGCGCTGCAGCTGGACGACGCCGAACGCGAGCATCTGTTCGACCTGGCCCGGGCCGCCAACGCCACCACCTCGGCCAGGTCCCGAGCGGGCGCGGGGCGGGCACGGGTGCCCGCCGGTATCCAGCGGGTGCTCGACGCGATCACCGACGCGCCGGCGGACGTGCGCAACGGCCGCCGTGACATTCTCGCGTCCAACAAGCTCGCCCGCGCGCTGTACAGCGACATCCACGCCGAGACCGCCCAGCCGCCGAACGTCGCGCGGTTCACGTTCCTCAATCCGCGAGCGCGGGACTTCTTCGTCGACTGGCACACGGCCGCCAGCGACATCGTCGCGAGCCTGCGGATCGAGGCCGGTCGCCATCCGTACGACAAGCCGCTGTCCGACCTCGTGGGTGAGCTGTCCACCCGCAGCGAGGAGTTCCGCGTCCGATGGGCGTCGCACAACGTGCGCCACCACACCGCGGGTACCAAGAGGATGCACCACCCGGTTGTCGGCGAGATCGAGCTCGCCTACCAGGCGCTGGTGCTGCCCGGTGACATCGGCATGAACCTCTACGTCTACACCGCCGCGCCGGACTCCCCGGCGCAGGAGGCGCTGCGGTTCCTGGCCAGCTGGGCCGACAGCAACACCCCGGCCGCCAGCCACACCCCGATCGCCAGCCGCCCCACCGCCGACGGCCACAGCACGGCCGCCGGCCACAGCACGGCCGCCGGCCACAGCGCGTCCGACGGCCGCCCCCTTTCCGGCGGCGCACCCCCGTTTGACAGTGGCGTGGCCGGGGAGAGAAGGCGCACCGCCGGGCCATGAACCATCCGAACCATCCACCACCGGACCACCCGCGCATCGCCGCGGGCGGGCAGCGGCAGCGATCCCGGTCGTCCCGCCACGGCATGGATCGCGCGGGGGCCATCCCAGCAAGGAGGCTCGTCCTGACCGCCACGACCCGCACCCGACGATGAGTGCGCACTCGACCCGCAGGGCGCTGCTGGGCGCGGCCCTGGCGGCGGCCACCGCGGGGCCCGCGCTCAGCGGCTGCTCAACCTCGTCCGACCCGGAGCCCGGCTCACGCGGCGACGCCGCCGCGCAGGGAGGCGCACCCGGGACAGCCTCCCTCGACCCCGCACGGGCCGGACAGGCCGGACAGGCCGGACGGGTGCTGCTGGCGTACTTCTCCCGGGCCGGCGAGAACTACCACTACGGCGGGCGCCGGAACCTGACCGTCGGCAACACCGAGGTGCTGGCAGACCTGATCGCTGGTCGCATCGACTGCGACGTCCACCGCATCGAGGCCGCCGACCCCTACCCGGACGACTACGAGGCCACGGTCGCACGCAACGTCCGGGAGCAGAACGCCGATGCCCGCCCGGCGATCGCCGGCTCCGCGCCGTCCCTCGACCGTTACGACGTGGTGCTGCTGGGCAGTCCCATCTGGAACGCACGACCGCCGATGATCATGTGGACGTTCACCGAAGCGCTCGACTTCACCGGCAGGACCGTCCACCCGGTCGTCACCTACGCCGTCAGCGGCCTGGGCCGCGCCGCCGACGACTACGGCCGTGCCTGCCGCGGAGCGACCATCGGTGACGGTCTGGCCGCGCTCGGCGAGACCGTCACCGATGCCGACCAGCAGGTCGCGACCTGGCTCACCCGCACCGGGCTTCACCGCGGCTGAGAGCAGCGGCAGGGTCCCGCGAGGGACCCGGGCGCGGCGCGGCGCATGGTGGCCTGCTCCTCGTCGGTGACGTGGTGCAGGCTGCCCGCGAGGACGTCGAAGTAGCGGTGTCCTCGCCAGGCGGCGTGGTCTCCGACGACGAACAGCCGCCGCCTGGCTCGGCTGACGGCGACGTTGAGCAGGTTCGGGCTGCTGGCCGCCCAGTTCCGGGCGCCGGGCCGAGAGCCGCCCGCGCCCAGCACGATCAGGACGACGTCGGCCTCCTTGCCCTGCGTGGTGTGGACGGTGCCGACATGGTCCCGGTTCACCGTCCGGCACAGGTCGCCACGGAGCCCCGTGACGACGTCGCGGAACGGGCTGACGACGAACAGGTCCGTCGCGGGATTCAGTCCCTGGTCCACGAGGCGGTGGATGATGACGTTGGCCGCGTCCGCCTCGGCCGGGTTCCATTTCCCCTGGGTGGTCGGCCCGGCTGGTACGTCCCACCACACACCGCGGCGGGCGATGGGGTAGTCGCCGCGGCTGACGCCGTGGACCATGAGACCGTCGTAGGCGATGCGGTTGCTGATGTCGAACATCGGCTGGTCGCAGCGGCGGTGCACGCGCAGCGGTGCGCCGACCCAGACCTGGTCGACGCCCGACCCGTCCGGCGCCGGCAGGTAGGTGCCGTGCGGGTTCAACCGGTCCGCGACCCGCTGGGCGGACGTGTGGGACGGCACCCACTCCTCGTCGACCCCGTAGGCGCGGCGCAGCGCCTGCTGGCCGGTGTGCGGCAGGGTGACCACCGGCTCCAGCTGCAGCGGGTCTCCGACGATGACCGCACGCCGGGCCCGCCAGAGCGCGCCGACCGGCATCTGCGGGGTCGCCTGGCCAGCCTCGTCGATCAGCAGCCAGCCGAGCGCGTCCGCACCCAGGCCGGCGAACATCCGGTCCAGGGAGGCGAAGGTGGTGGAGACGACCGGGACGGCGAGGAAGAGGTTCCGCCAGGCGGCGAGCACCGCGCCCGGTGGGATGGTTTTCGGCGCGTCACCGCACAGGACGTCCATGGCCGCGTCGAGGTTCTTGCGCATCCGGTCGGCGGCGCCTTCGAGGAACGCCCGGTGGAGGTCCATGGCGGCGAGGAACAGCCGGGTGCGGGCGGCGGTGAACTCCGGATCGGACCACGGCGAGCCCAGTTCCCCGGCAGCCTCCGCCTCGTCGCCCTGAGCGCCGTGGGCACCGCTCGCGCCCGTCGGGTCGGCGGGCACGTGCGGGCCCCAGGTGGCCCGGGCCGTTGCCACGGTCGCTTCGAGCGCGTCACGGTGGAGCTGCGCCCGCCGGGCCGTCTCCCACGCCGTCGCCGCCTCGGCCTGCGCGGCGCGCCGGGCCTGCTCGTGGGTGGCCACCGTGCCGGCCTGCAGGTCGTGGGCGGCTTCGGCGGCACGGTGCGCCTCGGCGAGGGGACGCTGGTGGGCACGCCAGTCACGTTGCGCGCCGCCCAGGGTGAACAGCCCCTGCAGGAAACCGGGCCGCGCCCGCCGGTGCTCGGCCTGCCGTTCGGCCCAGCGCCGCACGTCACCTTCCAGCGTGGCCAGTCGCTCCGTGGCGTCGGTCAGCGCCGCGAGGGTCGCGCGGTGACGCTGGTCGGCGTCGCGGGCGGCGTCCTGCCCGGTACGCACAGCCCACTGTGCTCCGGGCAGCTCGCGCAGCGCCCGCGCGGCCGGCTGCCGCTCGTCACGCAACGCCCGCACGGCACGCTCCGCCTCGCGGAAGCGGTTCACGGCCGTCCGCCAGGCGCCCTGGTCCGGCGGTTGCTGCGCCGTACGCTTCAACAGGTCGCGCATGCCCTGACCGGAGCCGGAGCCGGAGCCGGAGGCCCGAGGGACAGGACCGGTGCGGAGGCTGCCATTGCGCGGACGGCCGTCGCGCGGGCGGCCGTTCGCGGCGCTGGCCGACTGTTTCTCCCGGTCGGTTCCGAACCAGTACCTGTCGCGGAAGTCCTGGCGGTTGCCTCTGTTGCCCAGCGGTGCCGCCAGCGCACCCCAGGCCGGCGCGCCGTCGAGGACGAGCCGGCCCTGGTCGGGAAAATACGACGCCTGCGCACGCCAGGCCTCGTCCACCGACTCCAGCTCGGGGATCTGCCGTGACACGTTCTCCACCGCGCCGTTGTTCGCCGACGCGACGACCATCTCGAAACCGACCAGGGCGGCGGCCGGCTCGCACACGGAGCGGTGCAGGTGGCCCGTGGTCCATCGATGCGTCGGACCGGTGAAGGCGGCGGTGGGATGGGCGAGCACGGCCAGGCGCTGGGCCCGCAGGACGAGAACGCCGGCGATGAGGTCCCGCAACTGCGTGGTCTTGCCCGTACCCGGCGGGCCGTTGACGGCGTAGACGCCGCCGTCAACGTCGTCGGCAAACCGCTCCAGAATGTCGTTGACCGCGAACTGCTGGCTGCGCACCAGCGGATGTTCCGTCTTCGCCGGCCAACGTCCCAGCGGAAACCGCTCGGGCTCGACTCCGGCGAGCACCGCGGCCGGGTTGCGCCGCAGATCGAGGCGCCGGTCGGTACGAACGGCCGTGGACGCCGTCAGATAGTCGCCCAGTGCCTTTCCCGGCTCCGAGGTGGCCAGTCGACCGGCCACGAGCGCGAGATCGGCCGCGATGAAACTGTTCAGGAAGTCCGTACCCGTCGCCTTGTCGGCCCGTCGGAGGGAGACAAGCCTGCTCTGGACGCGGACGGCCGTGGGCGTGAGGTCCGTGGTGACACCGAACCGGTCCGACAGCCAGCGGGTGACGGCGGACAGGTCCCGCACCGTCAGCTGCCGACTTCCGAGCCGCGGACCGTCCTCGTCGTCCTCGTCGTCCTGGTGACCGTCTCTGTTCTCATGGCCGGCCCCGGCCCGCCGGCGTTCACTCAGGACACGTTCGGCCGCGGCCTGCGTGCCGCCGACAACCGCCCCCGCCGCCGCACCCAGCAGTGGCGCCACCAGCGGCGCGATCGCGCCCCCGGCCGCACTGAGCACGATCTCGCACATCATTCCGGCGAACGGCTGCCGGCTGCCGCCCCCGCGTTCCACAATCGTCAGCCGGCCGTCCCCGGCGTCGAGGACGACCTCCGCGCAGGACGTGGCATCGCCCTCGAACCCGTCGAGCCATCCCGCCCCTGCCGGCCCCGGGCTGCGGGCCCGGCCGACCGCCCAGGCACACGACGAGAAGGTGATCGACTCACCGAGGAGCCGCCCCTCGTCGGTGACCTCGAAGGCGAGGAGCGCGCTGTCCCCGTCGACGCGGTTGTCGTGATCCTCCTCGCTGCCGCCGAAGACCTCCAGCAGGACATCGCGGGCCGCGGAGGTCCGGAAGATCCCGCAGTACACGGTGTGCCGCCAGGCCATGCCGGCGGGCACGGGCGCGTCCCGCAGCGCATGGCCCTGCTCCCAGGGCAGCGGCCGGCGAGCGTCGACCGGGAACATCCGCCGCTCCGGCGAGACCCTGCCGACCTGCTGCGGGCTGAACATCTCGATGGCCCGCCAGTACCGCACGATCCTCGCCCTGCGCTCCCGCTCCGCCAGCGTCGCGACCACCGGTGACAGCCCCGCCTCTCCACGCAGCACGTAGAAAGCACCCTATGCGGAGAGTGTGCGGGCGGGTGCCGCATGCCGTGGAACGACGAGCCGGTGGCCGGCGCGGGCGGGCCGGGTGGATCGACCGCGGCCCTGCCCCACGGCCCCGGGAGCCGAACCTGCAGGTGCGGATGATCGTCCCGTCCGACCGGCGCATCCGGTTCAGCATTCCTCCGCGACACACAGGTGGTCCTTCCACCAGGCGGCGGCGTCGTCCGCGTCGTCATCCTCGCGGACGGCCACGAGGCTGCTGTTTTCGAAGGACCAGTTGATCTGGAACTTTCCGGAGCTGAGAACGATGCAGACCTTCCGCCCGAGACGATCTCCGCCGTGGCTCCAGGTGCCGTTCATCTCCTCGCCGTCATTGCATCGGCCACTACCGTTGACCGAACGGGCGACACCGTCCAGGTAAGTGTTCATCGCCGCCGTCGAGTCGTAGGCCAGGAACTGGACGCGAGTCGTGTCCTGGGCGGTCTCGCAGCTGATGGCGCTGTCAGCGTTCCATGGCTCCGGTTCCAGGTCTCGACGGGGGCGGCACGTATCCAGGTCGATCTCGTCGTCATCAAGCAGGGCGGCGAGCCGCCTCTCATCCTCCGCGAGCGTTGGCGTCGGACGACCTGGCGGAGACTCCGTCGGTGCGGCATCCGCAACCGGTGTGACGCTCGGGCTGACGACGGGCGAAGGAGTCGGGGAAGGCGACGGTGATTCCGTCGGGCTCGGGCTGGGGCTGGGCGTCGGTGGCGGCGGGTCCGGCCGCGCCGGGGAAGGGTAGGCCCAGGCGTTGATGACACCGCCGATGATTGCCGCGAGAATGACTCCCACAAAAGGAACAACGAGGTGTGGATTTCTCCACCACGGCGACCCACTATCGGGCGTGCTCACAGCCGGCCCCCATCCACCGCGGCGCGCACCAACACGTTTCGTGCCGAGAGTAGCATCCGGGCGTCAGGGCGGAGCGGGAGCTGCGCACCGCCCAGGCGCGGTCAATGAGCACACCCGAATCAACGGCGAACGGACGGCGGTAAAAAGTTTGCCTTCCGTCTATGACTGATGGACGATCGGTCGACTTTCACCACCTCCGAACGCCGTCCCATACGTTCACGCGGGCACCGCGTCCACGATCCGGCCCACCTGGCTGGCAGGCGGGCCGGCAGAGCTCCGCGTCAGGCGACCGTCACGGCACGAACGAGCCCGGGCCGACCACGCGGAACGGCGCGGCGGGCGCGGCCCGGACCGCCCGGTAGGGCACCTCGAAGTTGAGGACCTCCTTGGTCGTCCGCTTGATGGCCCAGAACGTCGGGTGCTTCCTGTCCGAGCGGTCCCAGGCGATGGCCTGGCCCTCGACGTCGGGAAGCGCGACGGTGGCGACCCAGGTCAGCGTCGAGCCGGCCGCCGGGAGCTCGACGACATAGGCCTCGGGGTGGTCGTGACCGGTCAGCCAGAGCCTGCCGTCGGGGCCCCAGGACCCTCCCGAGTTGCTCATCGGACGGAACCGGTTGACGAGGTCCGGCGGTGCGATCCAGGCCTCGACGACCTCGAACCTGTCGTCGAGCTTCGCGATCTGGGTGTTCTGGCTGCCGCCGCCGTACGGCGTGCCGTCGGCGCCGTTGTTGTCGTAGTTGGCGAAGCCTGCCCACCACGCACCGTCGTGACGGTCGATCCAGGTCAGAGAACCGCGGTCGATGCCGAAGCTGAACGTGTCGAGGTGGCGCATGGTCCGGGTGTCGAAGACCTCGATCGAGCTGGTCATCGGGACCTGGCTGTAGTTCGAGTGTGCGGCGTAGAGCTTGCCGTCGACGACCGTGGCGCTGTCGAAGTGGATCAGCGGGCCGGTCGCGTCCGAGACGAACTGCAACAGCGGTGCGCCGGTGGCGCGATCATGCTTGGTGATGGTGCGGTTGTCGACGGCGTAGAAGTACTTGCCGTCGACCGCGACACCCTGGTTGGCGTCGAACGCGGCATAGCGGCGGATCAGCGTTGCCGCGAGGTCCTGCGGTGCCGTGGCGGCAACGACCGCCGCGTCGGCAGCATCGGCAGTGGCGGCCGGCGTAGTGGCGGCCGGCGCGGCGACGCTGGCGGAGGTGGTGGCGATGGTCACCGCGGCGACCGCGACGGCTGCCGCCAGGGCACGGGTCGCGGTGACGCGGGTGGTCCGCAATCGCATGGGAGCTCCGTTTGCTCAGGGTCGGGTCAAACCCTGCCCACGGTGTCGGTGGCCGCGGACCGCCCGGTAACAAGAAGACTCGTCTCAGGGTGAATCTCAGAAGAAGTATTTTCCAGGTTGGCCGATGCCGCGCCCGGGCCCGCTCCACCTGGTTGCACCTGCGGCCGAATGACGAGCCGATGGCCGGCACGGGTGGGTCGGCCGCGCTCGGCGTGGCCAGCGGGGGCGACCTCGTCCCAGGAGGCGAGGACCGGCAGGAGAGGCGGGTTGCCCGTCTCGGCGACAGCGCGCCCGACGCCACACCGGATGCACGCGACCAGGCTGCCCTCGAACAGGCCGCCGGGTCAGCGCCGGAGAAGCGTAGATCCGATCATCGCGGTTTGGGTACGCGCGGGTGGGACACACGTGGACCATGACGGCACTCTCCCGCCTGGAAAAGAGCCCGCCTGTCGACGACGGACGCACTGTCGTCCGCCCGTCCAGAAAGAAGATCCGGAACCTGTTCCTTTCCATGCTGGCGGCGGGGATACCCGCGGCGGTGTTCGGCAGGCCGTGGAACCGCGGCCCGGAAGGATGGGGCGAGACCCTTGGCATGCTCGCATTCGTCGCGGTGATGCTCGCCGGGTTGGGCTGGTGGTTACGGCAGCAGTCGCGCAACGAGCGCCTGGTCGCCGACGAGGACGGCGTCACCTACACCGACTGGCGGGGCCGGGCGACTCGCATCGGCCGGGCAGAGGTAAGCCGCGCGAGCGTGGTGACCGCGCGGCCGGCCAGGTTCTCGCAACAGACCGACGAACGTCTGGTCGTCGAACGTTCGCCATCGGCTCCCCCGCTGTGGTTCAGAACACACGTGTGGAACCGCGAGGACATCCAACGGCTGTTCGACCGCATCGACGTGCCGTTCCAGACCGTGGACGGGGTGCATCACGCACGGGCGCTGCCGGCGATGTTCCCCCGACTTCGCCTGCCGTTCAGCGAACGGCGCCCAGTACTGTTCGGGGTCCTGCTCAGCTCCGGTCTCTGCCTCGCCGTGGGTCTGTTCCTGCTGGTCGCGGTGGTGCTCCTCTAGCCTCAGCCCTACCGGGGTGGCGGCGGCCGGCGGGGCTCGCGGCAGGCGACCGTCACGGCACGAACGAGCCTGGGCCGACCGCATCCTGGTGGTTAGGCTCGGAACGAGCTGATTGCCCGTCATGTGAGGAGCCTGGATGCCGGCGGCGCTCGTCGCTTCGGACCCCGCCGTCGTGGGGCGGTACCGGCTCCGAGCCCGACTCGGCTCCGGCGGGATGGGAGCCGTGTACCTGGGGGTCGACCCGTCGGGCCGGCCGGTGGCGGTCAAGGTGATCCGGCCGGATCTGGTCGCCGAGGCCGAGCTCCGCGAGCGGTTCCGCCGCGAGGTGGCCGCCGCGCGCCGGATCCGCGGAACCTTCGTCGCCGCGTTCATCGACGCTGACGCCGAGGCCGAAAGCCCATGGCTCGTGACGGAGTACGTGGACGGGCTCAGTCTGACCGCCGCGGTGGGGCGGCACGGCCGCTTCGAGGAGGCCCAGCTCGTCGCCCTCGGCTGCGGCCTGGCGACCGCCCTGCTCTCGATGCACTCCGCCGGCCTGGTACATCGCGATCTCAAGCCGTCGAACGTCCTGCTCGGCACGACCGGGCCGAAGATCATCGATTTCGGCATCGCCCGCGCGCTCGACGGCACCGCCCACACCGGGACCGGCGCCGTTCTCGGCACGGTCGCCTGGATGGCCCCCGAACAGCTGCTGGGCGAACGGGCCGGGCCGGCGGCGGACATCTACGCCTGGGCCATGTGCCTGCTCTTCGCGGCACGCGGCCGCCATCCCTTCCCCGCCGAGGCACCCGCGGCGATGGCGATGCGGATGCTGCGGGACTCCCCCGACCTGACGGGCGTGCCGGGCCACCTCGTCCCGGTGCTCACCCGGGCGCTCGAGAAGAATCCGGCGCGCCGTCCCAGCGCGGACGAGGCGCTCTGCGCGCTGCTCGGCATCGAGATCGCCAGCCTGGCGGCCGCGCAGGACGTCACGCTGGGCGCGATGGACCAGCTATGGGTTCCGTGGGCAGAGCCGTTGCTGACCTCGCCCGCGAGCGGGATCCAGCCCCCGGCCCATCGCCGGGACGAGTCTGCGGCGATGGGCCCCACGAACGTGCAGGCAGGCCTGCCGGCCGTCGGTCCTGGTCCAGGCCCCGCTCCCGGTTCCGTTCCGGCGCCCGGTTCCGCGCCCGGTTCCGCTCCCGGTTCCGCTCCCGGTTCCGCTCCCGGTTCCGCTCCCGGTTCCGGTTCCGGTTCCGGGGAGCGGGCCCTGGTCGAGCCCGGCCGACCGGCCCGACGACGGCGAGCCCGCCTGGCCGCCACAGCCGCCGTGGCCGCCGCCTTCGCCGGCGGTGCGTTCACCGCGTTCGCGGTGAGCGGCGGCCCCGGGGACCGAGGCGAGGACCGGGCAGCTCTGCGTCCGCAGCTGGTCGGGACCGCCGCTCCGGACGGCTCCGGCCGACCGACCGGCGGGGGGGATGCGACACCGTCGGGTCGGCCCACGCCGTCGGGCGACCCGGCGGCCGCCGTGCGCATGGCGGCTCCGGCGAAGTCTCCCGGGGCACCGGTGGTCTCGTCCGCCGGCCCTGGCCAGACAGGAGCCGTGCCAACCGTCACCACGGCACCCACCACCGCCCCGGCGCCCTCCCCCGCCACGGTTCCCCTGGTCCGGTACTACAACGGCGCGGACCACACGGCGCTGACGGGCACCGCGCCAGGCGGCTACTGGGCGGAGAGCGTGCTCGGGTCGGTCTACCAGGCCGGCGACGTGCCAGGCACCCACCCGCTCTACGCCTGCTGGATCGGCACCAACTCCTTCACCTCGGGCAGCGCGGACTGCGAGGGGCAGCAGGTCGCGGGCGTCCTCGGCTGGGTCTACACCTCGCAGCCGGCCGCCCCGGCCACGAGGGCGATCGTCCGCTGCCGGACGGGCAGCGGCGACCACTTCGTCTCCCCGGACGGCGCCTGCGAAGGCCAGATCGTCGAAGGCCTGCAGGGCTACGTCCTCACGGGCTGACCCTGCCTCAGGCGCCGAACCAGGCTGCCGCGATCGCCGACTCGTCTGGGGCGACGTCGAACGAACCGACCGCATCCCGGCGACAGTGAGAACCGCGGCGACATTCCCCGGATCGTCGCCGGGTGGCAGTGACAGCTGCACCGCCGACGTGCCCCTACGGCTGAGCCATATCAGAAAGGCATATCTGGACGCCGGTATCTGTATTGGCGACCGCGACAGGCGACGTCCTAGCATCAGCTCCTGGCCGGGGCTGTTTCCGTCGGACCTCGACACCTGTGCCGAGCATCGGGGATGAGGAGCGATCACGATGACGCCTGACGATGCCCAGCGGACCCGGCCGCGGCCGGTCCTGGCGACCGCGTCGCAGATCCTCGCCGAGGAGACCCTGCTGGAGATTCTCGAGGACGCCCAGCTCAAGCGCCTGCAGGCCGACCTGCGCGACCAGCTGGCCGCGACACCGCGCGGGCAGTCGCCGGCGGGCGCGGCCACCCTCGACGAGGCGGTCTCCCAGTGGTCCAACTCGCTGATCATGGCTGAGATCGGGAACTTCCTGCCGCTGCCCTCCCAGCTCTGGGTCACCGACGACACCCCCCGCGAATGGCTCGGCCACACCCTGCCCGGCGTCGGCACCTCCGGCGACAATCCGGACGCGATCTACCGGATCGCCTCCGTCGACGGGGACCGGCGTTTCGAGGTCCTCGGCCAGTTCGATCCCGCCCACCGGCCCGCGCAGCTCAACATCGAGCTGCACCGCGGCACCAAGGTCACACCGCCGAACCTGGTCAACAACACCGACCTGGCCCCCCTCGCCAGCATCACCGACCGTGATCTGCAGATCGCGGCGGACGGGTCCTTCCGGATCACGATCGGCCCGAAGGAGGAAAGCCCCGTGCACCTCCTGTCGGCGCCCGGTCTGCTCTCCCTCGGCTCCCGGGACATGCTGGCGGACTGGGACCAGCGCCCGACCTGGATGGAGCTGCGCCCCCTCGACGACACCGAGCCGACCCCCCTGGACGTCACCCGGATCAGGCAGGCGGTGTACCGCGACCTGCCGAACTACCTCCTGTTCTGGGCGAACTTCCCGAACGTGTGGTTCGGCGGTCTGCAGGGCAACCGGATCAGCCCCGGGCACACCCGCACCGGCAGCATGGCCGGCTTCACCGTGGCACTCAGCTGGGACCTCCGGCCGAACCAGGCGATCGTCGTGACGACGGACCCGGTCGGCGCCGCCTACACGGGCTTCCAGCTCATGGACCCGTGGATGCTCGGCCCCAACGCCAGGGAGCACCAGGTCTCGCTCAACCTCGCCCAGACCGCGCCGAACCCCGACGGGACGTTCACCTTCGTTCTCGCCCACGAGGACCCCGGCGCCGCCAACTGGCTCGACACCACCGGCCTCGACGAGGGGCTCGGACTCATCCGGTGGCAGGCGGCACCGCCCGGCGCGTCGATCGACCCGGCCGTGCTGGTGCGCGACTTCCGGGTCGTCTCCCTCACGGACGTGGACGGCCTCGACCTCCCCCGGGTCACCGCCGAACAGCGGACGGCCCAGCTCACAGCCCGGGCCGCCGGGTACCACTCCCGCACCCTGTAGCAGCGGCAGTCTGCACCGGCAGCTGCCGGTGCAGGGGGCTGGGGGCTGGGGGCTGGGGGCTGGGCCAGTCAGCCCCGAAGCGTCCAGCGGGTGGCGGTCCACGGGGCCACGGCTCCCGCTCAGGGCGGTCCCGACCGGGCGACTCCGCTCCTCGCCCAGGTGTCTCGTCGTGCGCCGGCGCCCCATTCGAGCGATGGTTGCCTGTAGCGGTCGAAGACAACCCGTCGTGCCGTCGATACCGAAGCGCCGGCCGGCGGAGTCAGGTCCCCGGGGACCGACAGGAGCTCGCGATCATCCTCGTGAGCCGGACGGAAGGAGCGGAAGGTGATGAAGGCAGTCGTGTGGCACGGCGTGGGCGACATCCGTCTGGAGAACGTCACCGAACCGAAGATCGAACAGCCGACCGACGCCGTCGTCCGTATCACCACCACGGCGATCTGCGGTACGGATCTCCACTTCATCCGGGGCACGGTAGCGGGTCTGAAACCAGGCATCGTCCTCGGGCACGAAGGGGTCGGCGTGGTCGAGGAAGTCGGCCGGAGCGTCCGCAACTTCAGGCGCGGCGATCGCGTGCTGCTGTCCGCCGTCCTCGGGTGTGGCTCGTGTACCTACTGCCGCAGCGGCTATTTCGCCCAGTGTGACGACATCAACCCGTACGGCCCCAGGGCCGGATCCGCCTTCTACGGTGCTCCACGGGACAACGGCTCCTTCGACGGGTTGCAGGCCGAGTACGCCCGCGTGCCCTACGCCCACACCAACCTCTTCCGGCTGCCCGACTCGGTCTCCGACGACCAGGCGATCCCGCTGTCGGACATCTACCCCACCGGCGACTTCGGCGCTGTCATCGCGGAAGTGTCCGAGGGTGACGTGGTGGCGGTCTGGGGCTGCGGGCCGGTGGGACAGTTCGCCGTGCTGTCCTCCTTCCAGCGCGGCGCCGCGCGGGTGATCGCGGTCGACGGCCACGCCGACCGGCTGGAACGCGCCCAGGCACTCGGAGCCGAGACAGTCGACTTCAACGAGGAGGACCCTGTCGAGGCGATTCTGGACCTGACCCGCGGCATCGGACCCGACCGGGCCATCGACGCCGTGGGAGTGGACGCGGAAAGCCCCCGGTCCGGCCCGGCCGCTGCCCGTGCCCGCGAACAGGACCAGCAGCACCGCGAGGAGCTGCGCGAGATCGCCCCCGAGACGCACGAACACGACGGGCACTGGAAGCCTGGCGACGCGCCGACACAGGCCCACACCTGGGCCGTCGAAAGCCTGGCCAAGGCGGGCACGCTGGGCATCATCGGGGTGTATCCGCCGACCGACCGGTTCTTCCCGATCGGCACCGCGATGAACAAGAACCTCACCGTCAACGCGGGAGTCGGCAACCACCCGCGGTACATCCCGAAGCTGTTGGCCATGGTCGAATCGGGAGTCGTGCACCCGGAGCGCCTGGTCACCCAGCACGAACCCATGCGGGACGTGCTCTCGGCCTACGAGGAGTTCGACCTGCGCCGCCCAGGCTGGCTCAAGGTCGCCGTGGACCTGACCAGCTGAACACCCCGCACGAGAACGTGATCCCGGACGGCTCGGGTGAGCCTGGCGTAGAGCTTCTGTGATCAGGGATTGACTCACCTACCCCTTCGCCGCATTCTGAACAAATGTTCAGAACAGGTGTTCAGGACGTGCCGGCAGTGCCCGGGCCGTTCGACGTGGCGGTGGTCGGCGGTGGCCCGGCCGGCATGGCGACGGCACTTCGGCTGCAGAACGCCGGTCTGTCGACGGTGGTACTCGAGGCGCACGGCCATGCCGGCGGCTGTGCGGGCTACTTCCGCAAGCGCGGGTTCTCCTTTGACGTGGGTGCCACCACGCTCGTCGACTTCGCACCGGGCGGCGTCGGCTTCGAGTTGCTGCAGAGCGTCGGCATGGACCCGCTGGACGCCCGCGAGCTACCGGGTTACGTGGCCCACCTGCCCGATCGCGAGGTCGTGCTGCACCGCGATCGGGCGCTGTGGCACGCCGAGCGTCGGCGCATGCTCGGCGACACCGACCCGCACCGGCGGCTGTGGTCCCTGCTCGACCGGTTGGCGCGGGCGTTCTGGCAGGCGAGCCGGTCAGGAGTGCGCCTCCCGGTCCGCCGTCCGGCGGACGCGCTGCACGACCTGCGGGCGGTCGGTCCGGCCGGCGTTCCCCTCGCCCGCTATCTGACCTGGACGCTCGGGGACGCGCTGCGCCGCCACGGGCTGCGCGACGACCCGGCTCTCGTCGGGCTGCTGGCGATGCTCGTCGAGGACACGGTGCACGCGACCGTCGACGACGCCCCGCTGATCAACGCGGCGCTCGGCGTGACGATCCGGGGCGCGGGCCTGAGCCGGCACGCCGGGGGGATGCACGGCTTCTGGCGGGCACTCGTCACGCACTACCGGGGCCTGGGAGGCCGGCTGCGCACCGGGTGCGCTGTCGCGCGGATCGACGGCGAGCCGGGCGCCTACCGGGTGTCGACGCGCCGCGGCGCGATCGGTGCCCGCCGGATCGTGGCCGCGGTACCCGCCACCACCACCGCCTCGATCTGCGCCGGGCTCCCGGTGGCCGACCGGCTGCGGGCCTACCTGGAACGCGACGCGCAGGCGCTCGGCGGCGCGTGCGTCGTGTTCCTCGGAGTACCCGAGGACGAGGTGCAGGGGCAGCAGTTCACCCACCATCAGTTCCTGCAGTCCTACGACCGCCCGCTGGGCGAGGGCAACAACATGTTCGTCTCCGTCTCCGAACCCGGGGACACGCTCAGCGCACCGCCGGGGCACCGCGCCGTCATGATCTCCACCCACACCGAGCTGTCCGCATGGGCGGGACTCGACGACGTCGAGTACGAGCAGCGCAAGAAAGGGATCGGCGAGCTGCTCGTCGGGTGTGCCCGCCGCGCCTACCCGTCGTTGGGAGAACGAGCGGTGTTCGCGGCGACGGGCACCCCGCGCAGCTACGAACGGTTCGGCTTCCGCCCGGCCGGCGCTGTCGGGGGCGCCCGCCAGCACCTTCGCAACACCAACCAGCACGCCGTTCCGCACGATCTTGGCGGCCCCGGGTTCTGGTTGGTCGGTGACTCGACCTGGCCGGGTCTGGGCACGGTGGCCTGCGTGCTGGGCAGTCGCATCGTCGCGGAGGGCATGCTGCGTGAGAGGGGATTCAACCGGTGACCTCCCTGGACCCGCCCCATCCGCTCGGCCCGCTCAGCCCGCCCGACCTGTCTGGTCCGCCCGGCCCGCCTGCGCTGGCCGACCTGGGTGCCGACCTGCTCGTCACCACCCGCCGGCAGCGGTGGATCGCGCTCGCCCGCCCGTTCGCCGGCGTGCTGTGTTTCGCGGCGGCGGTGCGGGCAGGCTGGTGGTGGCTCACACCGGTGATCGTCTTCGGCATCTTCGTCGCGGTCGTCACGGTCACGCATGACGTGGTGCACGGGACGCTCGGCCTGTCCGGCCCGGCCACCGATCGGGCGCTGTTCGCCATGGGGCTCGTCCTGCTGGAGAGCGGGCACGCCTACCGTGCCTCGCACACCCGCCACCACCAGCTCTTCCCCCACCCCGACGATCCGGAGGGGCATCCCGCCGAGCTGTCGCTGCTCGGCGCCGTGGCCTACGGGCCGGTCTTCCTGCCACGGCTGTGGTGGTGGTCCTACCAGCGGGGACGCGACCGCGGCTGGCTGCTCGCCGAGGCCGCCGCGCCCGTGGTGGCGCTCGCGGGGGGCATCCTCGTGTGGCCGTACACCCCGGCTGTGCTGGTCTATGCGGTGATGGCGATCGTCGGAAGCTGGGTGTACCCGCTTCTGACGGTGTACCTGCCGCACCACGCCTACGGCGACACACCCCTGACACAGACCCGGACCCTGCGCGGGAGGATCATCCCTGCTGTGTTCCTCGAGCTCACCTATCACCTCGAACACCATCTCTACCCACAGGTGCCCAGCCACCATCTCGCGGCGCTCGCCCGTCGACTCGACGGCTACCTCGCCGCCAACGACGTTCGGCCGATACGCGTTGTCTGACAACCGCGGCCGGATCGACACCCGCGGCCGGATCCTCGACGCCGCCCTGGCCTGCCTGGTGCGGCACGGTTACGCCGGCACGACCGCACGGGCGATTGCCCAGGTCGGCGGATTCGCCCCTGGCGTCCTCTACTACCACTTCGCCGATCTGGACGACGTCCTGGTCGCAGCCCTTGCCCACACCTGTGAGGCACGCGCCCAGCGGTACCGGGAAGAGCTGTCCGGTGTGGACCGGGCCGGGCGCGCGGTGGAGATACTCCGCCGGCTGTACCTCGAGGACACCGAGGTGGGGCACATCTCCGCCGTCCAGGAGCTGTATGCGGGGGCTCGGCCGGGGTCGCGGCTGGCGACCCAGCTGACACTGGAGACCCGGCACTGGGAGGCGCTGGCCGCCGAAGTGCTCAGCACGCTGCTGAGTGGCAAGCCGTTCGCCAGTCTGGTGCGCCTGCCCGTCCTCGCCAATGCGGCCGTCGCGTTCTACCTCGGCGCGGAGACGCTCGCCCACCTCGACGAGGACTCCTCGAAAGTGATGGAGTTCTTCGACCAGGCCGCGAGGCTCGCCGGGTACTTCGACAGAATTCCACGGCTGCGACGAAGCACCCCTGGATAGCGCTCCCGCCGATCCGGGGCTCAGGACTCCGGAAAAGGAGCCAGCCCGCCGTGAGACCGCCGTCGACGGTGAGGACATGACCGGTGATGTAGCGCGCCTTGTCCGAACCCAGAAACCCGTCGGTCGCGATCTACTCCGGCCAGGGCGAGTTCAGGACGGTGTCCACGAAGTTGCCGCGCCGGAAGCCGGGGACAAAACGCTCGAGGACGTCCGCCTTGACGTTGCCGAAGGTGGTATCGGGCTTCGGTGCTATGCCGGCGGTGAACGCCTCCAGAATGCGGCGCTTGAAGTCCGGGCGCGGGTGCATTCACGTGATCGCGGCCCGGTCGGCGTCGCTGACACCGTCGTAGCCGATTCCCAGAACGTCGTACTCCACGCCCGCCGCGACAAGAGCGATTTCGGGTTCCATGAACTGCGGAATGCCGGGTGTCGTGTGCAGCGCGATTGCCGTCCAGACCCGCCGGATACTGTCTTCGGGCAGCCCATGCCGGCGCAGGAAACGGCGGGCCTCGTCCGCGCTGTCCACCTCGAAGCGTCGCCCGCTGTCCCGAAACTCCTCGTTGAGTCCAAGGTCGTGGAACATGGCCCCGACGTAGAGGAGTTCCGGGTCGAAACTCATCCCCCTGCCGCGACCCCACAGGGCGCCGAACCAGTACACGCGCCGCGAGTGATGGTAGACGAGGTCACTCGTGGATTCGCGCACCAGCTCGGTGGCCTCGACGGTCACGGCGGTGTCCGGCACGCTCAGACCCGCGACATCCTGGGTGCTGATGGACATGTGGACCCCCGATCGTCACGACCTCAGCCGGTATCGCTCCCACCCACCCAGCATGAGACGCCACCGGGCCAGCCGCACCTCCGCCCCGATCGACGCGGCGCCGCGCCACCCGCGGGATGCCTGGGCAGGCCCGGCGGGCGCGGGCCGGCGTGGCCTCGACCGGGTCCTCGACGCCGGTGTCGTCCTAGACGGCCACCCGGGAAGCGGTGGTTCGCCTGCTACGATTCTGAAGATCTTTCCGTTTCGGGATCGCACAGATTTCGGGATCGCAGGGTGGTTCCGCGGAACACGGCAAGCCCGGCGAGGGCCTCGGTGGCGCGCTCCGCCGGGAGGCGATGCCTGGGGAGGCTGCAATGATGGCTCGCTCGGTACCTACGTCCACTGACCGGGCCGTTCGGACGGACGTGCGGCGAAACCGTGAGTGGCTCCTTGCCGCGGCACGCGCCGTTTTCGCCGAGAAGGGTGCCAACGCCTCGCTCTACGACGTGGCCAAGCGGGCCGGGCTGGGTACCGGCACTGTCTACCGGCATTTCCCGACCCGTGAGGCGCTGCTCGAGGGGGTCCTTCTTGATCATTTCGAGGCGCTGAGGGTCTCCGCGGTCGACCTGGCCGACGCTTCTGCCGCGCCCGCGCCCGACGAAGCGTTGACCGAGTGGCTGCGGCAGTTCATCGTCCACCTCACCGAGTACCGCGGGCTGGCCGCGGAGGTCATGTCGGTCCTGCACGACGGCGCTTCGTCGTTGTCCCTGTCCTGCCTCGAGATGCGGGCCGCCGGCGCCGCCCTGCTCTGCCGGGCGCAGCAGTCGGGCACGATGCGTGCTGACCTCGACATGTCGACTCTCCTGAAGCTGGCCAACGCGATCGCGCTGACCGCCGAGCAGACCAGCGGCCACGCCGCCGGGCAGAACGCCAGCCACGCCGCCGACGATCTGCTCGGCTACCTCCTCGACGGTCTTCGACGGCGGTAACGGCACCCCGGTCGCAGGCGGTGGTCGGCGGTCGGTGGTCGGCCGTCTGCCTCACACCGGCGAGGGCCACTGATGCTTGAAAAACGGAAAGATCTTCCGTATCGTGGGCCCAGCAAAACGGAAAGATCTTCCGCTTAATGCGATGCCAGCCGTGCCCGGCCTCTGGATCTCTGCTCGCGTGCCGGAGAGACCTCCTGGTCAGGCGTCTCCCGACCGAAGGACGAGGATGAGTGCTCAGGAGCTGAACGCGGCCACCGTCGAGAGTGCCGAGCAGGCTGGCGGCGCTGCTCCCGCAACGCCGAAGCGGCGCGGCAACCGCCTTCGGATCGCCCTCGGCGTCATCGTGATCTGCCAACTGATGGTGATCATCGACGGCACGGTGGTGAACGTCGCCCTGGCGAAAATCCAGGAGGACCTGGACTTCTCCGCCTCCGGTCTGGCCTGGGTGCAAAGCGCGTACTCGCTGGCGTTCGGGGGGCTCCTCCTGCTGGGCGGCCGAGCCGGTGACATGTTCGGCCGGCTGCGGCTGTTCATCGGCGGGCTGGCGCTGTTCACGCTCGCGTCGCTCGCCGCGGGCCTCGCCCCCTCGGCGGGAGCCCTGATAGCGGCCCGGGCCGCGCAGGGAGTCGGGGGCGCATTCGCGGCGCCGGCCTCGCTCGCACTGCTCGCCACCACCTTCAAGGACGGCACCGAGCGGCAACGTGCCCTCGGAGTCTTCTCCATGATCGCTGGTCTCGGGCTGACGCTCGGGCTGATCCTGGGCGGATTGTTGTCCACGGCCTCCTGGCGATGGGTGTTTGTCATCAACGTCCCTTTCGGGATCGGAGTGATCGCGTTGGCCCGACCGTTCCTGCAGGACACCCCTCGTCATCCGGCACGGTTCGACGTGGCCGGCGCGGCCGTGTCCACAGCCGGAACGGCGTCCCTCGTCTACGGGTTCACCCGGGCTGCCGCCGACGGCTGGTCTGACGGGCTGGCCGTGGCGATGCTCGCCGTCGGCATCGTGCTCCTGCTCGGATTCCTGGCCATCGAGGCCAACGTCAGCCAGCCGATCATGCCGTTGCGACTGTTCGGGGAGCGATCACGGGCCG
The DNA here is from genome assembly GCF_041008525.1 of Parafrankia sp. FMc2. Lineage (NCBI taxonomy): Bacteria > Bacillati > Actinomycetota > Actinomycetes > Frankiales > Frankiaceae > Parafrankia > Parafrankia sp. FMc2. The sequence continues at coordinate 32,896 of NZ_JBFLUG010000017.1, forward strand.
GCGCCTACATCAACATGCTGTTCATGTCGGGAGCGATGGGAGGCCTCTTCTTCTTCCTTTCCCTGTTCATCCAACGGGTGCTGGACCTCAGTCCGCTCCAGACCGGCCTGGCGTTCGTGCCCATGGCCGCCGTGCAGTTCGGCGGCGCACGGACGGCACCGAAGCTGGTCGCGCGGTTCGGCCCGAAGGCCGTCACCATCGCCGGCACGCTGGCCGCGATGGTCTCCGCCATCTGGCTGACCCGACTGGACGGGACCAGCACCTACCCAGGCGGCCTGGTCGGCCCACTCATCCTGCTCGGGCTCGGGGTCGGGCTGGCGTTCATGCCCCTGAACATGGTCATCCTGGCCGGGCTGCCGCCCCGCGACACCGGGTCGGCCTCCGGCCTGCTGCAGTGCCTCCAACAGGTCGGGCTGGCCGTCGGGATCGCCGTTCTCACCACGGTGTACAGCACCTCGCTACGCGACTCGGCGCATCACCCGAACCCCGCCCTGAGCCCGCAGGAGCAGCTCCACCACAACCTGGGCGAGGGAATCGCCGACTCGTTCGTCGTACTGGTGGCTTTCCTCGCCGTTGCCCTGACAGTCGCCGCCCTCGTCTTCACGCGCAGGCCCCGCCCGGCCCCCGCGGTCGCCGTGTCCGCCAGCCCTCAGTCCACCAGGTCGGACTCATAGGCCTCGAGCAGTGTCAGCTGTCCGCGGGCTCCGAGCCCCGCGCGTGCCGCTGAAGTTCGGCGAGGTATTCGGCAACCGCGTCACGGTTGCGGGTCAGGATGTCGATACGGTCGGACAGCCGGTCCCGTTCGCGCTGGAGCGCGGCCACCGTCTCGGGGGTGACGCCCTCAAAGACGATCGGGTCGCGCGGTGATTCCAGGCAGGGCAGGATCGCGAGAATGAGCTGGGTCGACAGGCCGGCATTCAGCAACTCACGGATCTGCCGGACGCGCGCCAGGGTCGTCTCGGTGTAGTCGCGGTAGTTGTTCGACCCGCGCGTTGAGGTGATCAGGCCCTTCGCCTCGTAGTACCGCACCTGCCGCGCGGACGTACCCGCCCGCGCGGCCAGCTCGCCGATCCGCATGCCGCGACGCTACCCGCTTGACATTGACACTTATGTCAAGGTTCGAGGCTGTCGACATGACCGAGCTACAGGGAACCGTGAACGCCGAGTTCGAGCCCGTCCGCGACGCGATGGAGGGTCAGCTGCGCAGCGGCGCCGAGGTGGGCCTGTCGCTGGCCGTCGACGTCGACGGCCAGCAGGTGGCCGACCTGTGGGGAGGCCATCGCGACGCGACGCGCACGCAGCCCTGGCAAGCTGACACCATCACCAACGTCTGGTCGGTCACGAAGACGGTGACCAGCCTCGCCGCCTTGATGCTTGTCGACGCCGGCGAACTGGACGCCTACGCCCCGGTCGCCCGCTACTGGCCCGAGTTCGCCGCGAACGGCAAGCAGCACGTCGAGGTGCGGCACCTGATGTCGCACACATCGGGCGTCAGCGGCCTCGACAGCCCCGCCCGGCTCGAGGATCTGTACGACGTCGGCGCGGCGGCGGCCCGGATGGCCTCCCAGTCGCCCTGGTGGGAGCCCGGTTCGGCGTCTGGCTATCACGTCCTGAACTAGCGGATGATCCACCGCTGCAGGATGTCGTCGGCGTCGCAGGTCACGGTGTAGGGGTATCCGGAGTCCACGCTGGCCAGGCAGTGCCCGTTGCCGACGTTCACCAGGTCGATGGTGCCGCCGCGTTCCACCACTCGCCACTGCTGGTGACGACGGGTGTCGGTGCAGACCAGGCCGTAGATGTGGTTCTGGTCGTTGCTGTCCAGGCACAGGCCGTTGCCAGCGTTGACCAGCATGACCGAGCCGTAGCCGAACATGGTCCACTTCTCGGCGATGGTCCCGCGGCAGTACTGGGTGCCCATGTTCCTGCCACCCTTGTTGGTCAGGCACTTGCCGTTCGCGACGCTCGTGATCTCGAACGGGGGTGGCGGCGCCGGTGCCGGCTTCGGCGCGGGGGTGGCGACGCGGGTCGGCGCAGGCGCGAGGGACCTGGCCTCCAACGGAACCGGATTCAGGCTGGGCACGGATGCCGGGTGCCGAGTCGGCGGCGCGGTGGCGGACGGGCGGGCGGCGCCGGGAACCGGTGCGCTCGTGGCCTCGCCAGGACCAGAGCCAGCCCCGGGGGCAGCGGGCGGCCCCGAAGCGGACGCGGCAGCGGCGGGGGCGGATGCCGTCGGCTGGCTCGCGGCGGGCCAGGACCGACCGGCGCCCTGCTGGCCCGGCGTCTCACCCGACGGGCCTGCCGCCGTCGACTGGGTCGATGTCTCGTCCCAGGAGAAGTACACCTGCGCGTTCTGGGCCGCTGCGCTACCCACCAGCACTGACGTCACACACAGCAGGACGGCGAAGAGGGCTGTCACCTGCCAGCGCTTGAGAGCGGTGCTGCGCCCCGGGGCCGACATCAGACATCTCCTTCTCCGCCCCTGACCTGTTCCTGCTGTCGGACGCTGCAGATACTGTTTAGTATTAATTTAGGGATATCTTAGTAGCTTTTTCTGAACATGCGGCTTTCCGGGGGTTTGGCGCGGGTGAACCGGCGGTAACAGCCTGGTAGGCGCGCGTCATGCCGGCGGGGCCTTCCCGTCGCTTCGGGAGGGTGACGAAATGCCAGCAAGTACGCGGTGACCAGCGCAGACGCAGAAGTGCTTGCGAGTCCCGCCGGCCCACCCACGATGGAGCCCGAGCGGCCGGGCGACCGCGTCAGGCCGACCCGGTCGCCGGCTCGCGCTGACCGTTGTGCGCCGGCTCGGCCCGGAGCTGGTCGGCCCGGGAGGTGCCGGTGTGCTGCGCGACATAGGTACCGGCCGCGATCGCGGCGGCCACCGGCCATTCGATCACTTCGGCGACGGCCAGCAGCCCCAGCCCCACGTAGTAGACGGTCTTCTCCGGCGACGGCAGCGTCATCGGGCCCAGGTGCATCGGTGCCCCCGACGACTGGGGGATCTCGAACCGCGCCTTGAGGAACGGCAGCCGCAGCATCGCCGAGTGGGTCTCGTGGCGCTCCTTCGCGTCCGCTCCCCTCTGCTCTGCCGGCGACTGCGCGGCTCCCTGGCCGTCCTGGTCCTGCGTCCGCCTGCCGCTCGTCCGGGCCCGCGAGGGAGTGCTTGTCCTGCTCACCATGGCTCCTCCTCACCTCAGACGACGCCAATAGCATCCCCCGGATGGGAGATCGGCAAAATCGACCGCTCCCCTGATGTCCCGCTCGGCGTCATCCTGCTCCGCGACCGGCCAGTGCCAGGCCGGGGCCGGGGCCGGCCGCGATTGTCCGGACCGCCGCCCGCGGGACACGGGCGAGTCCGTGGAGGATCCGGGTCAGGTCGGCGCGAGCCGGGACGAGTCGTTCGGTACGCCGCTCTAGCAGGCGTTCGGTACGCCGCTGCAGCAGGAACGAGAGCAGCGTCGCGGCAGCGGACGCGGCGACGGCGATCGTCCATCCGGCCGGGCCGAGGGGGGTGCAGCCGAAGAAGTGGCTCACCCCGGGCGCCTGCACGACGGCGGCCAGGACGACCGCCGAGACCAGGCTGCTGAGGATCACCATGCGACTGCGCCCGCCCACGAGCAGGGTCTGGCCGAGCTGGGAGCCGACGAGCGCCGCGAGCCCGACCGTGTCGGCGTGCCGGCGCCGCCCGGTGAGGCGGGCGGCGGTCCAGGCACCCGCGGCGGCCAGGGTCGTCGCGGTCGCCCTCACCGCGATCTCCGCGTTGAGGGGGCCACCCAGGGACCGTTCAGGCCCCTCGCCGAGGAACCGGCCGGTCGCCTCCGGATCTGGTGGGCGCAGCGCCACCGCCAGTCCGGGGGCGAGGTCGGTGAGCAGATTGACGAGCAGCAACTGCCGGGCGGACAGCGGTGAGCGTCCCGTGGCCAGCGAGCCGAGAAGGGTGAAGGCGATCTCGCCGAGGTTGCCCCCGACGAAGATGCCCAGCGCCTTGCGGACCGAGGCCCACATCGACCGGCCCTCGACGAGCACGGCGAGGATGGCGTCCAACCGGTTCTCCGTGATGATCACGTCGGCTGCGGCCCGCGCCGCCGGGGTCCCCCGTTTTCCCAGCGCGATGCCCACGTCCGCGAGCCGGATGGCGGGCGCGTCGTTGTCACCGTCACCTGTCATCGCGACGGTCCTGCCCAGCCGCTGGAAGGCCTCGACCACCCGGACCTTGTGCGCCGGTGTGCCGCGGGCGACGACGGCCACCCGCGGCAGCATGGCGTCGAGTTCCGCGTCGGCCATGGCATCGAGTTCCGCGCCGGTCACCACCTGCGCATCGCTGTCGAGCACCCCGAGCTCCGCGGCGATCGTCCGCGCGGTGCTCGGATGGTCGCCGGTGATCATCATGACCTGCACACCCGCGGCGCGCAGCTGGTCGAGAGACGGGGTCGCGGTGCCCCGGATCGGGTCGGACAGCGCGAGGAACCCGAGGAACGAAAGGCCCGCGACGTCGTCGTCGACCAGCTGTCGGCCCTCTGCGGGGCCCGCGGCCGCCATCCGGCGCTCGGCGACGGCAAGCACCCGGTAGCCCGCGGCGGCGAGGCGGTGGTGTTCCCGCGCCAGACGTGCCTGGCCACGGCCGTCGAGTGGCTGGGTGCGCCGGCCGGTCCGGCGGTGGGTGCAGCGGGGCAGCACCACCTCGGGCGCTCCCTTGACGTCGAGCAACGTAGCGGCGCCAAGCTGGCCCAGGGAGGCGTGGTAGCTGCGGCTCGGATCGAACGGCAGGGCGGCCACCGGCGACCATTCCCGCCCGTCGGGTGCCCGGCCCACACCCGCGGCGGCGGCGCCCTTCACGACCGCCCGGTCGGTCGGGTGTGGCAGCTTGCGACGCTGGTCGTCCGGGGTGGCGCGCAGGCCGACGGTCACCACCTGACGCCCGGTCTCGTCGAGGTCCGCCAGCGGGCGGGAACGGGAGCCGTCCGACACCGCGGTCAGCCGGATCTTTCCCTTGGTGAGGGTCCCGGTCTTGTCGAAGCACAGCACGTCCACCCGGCCGAGCGTCTCGATGGTGCGCGGGTTGCGTACGAGCGCGCCCTGCCCGGCCAGCCGTCGGGCGGAGGCGAGCTGGGCGGCCGTGGCGAGGAAGGGCAGCCCCTCGGGGACCGCCGCCACGGCCAGCGCCACTCCAGCACTCAGCGTGTTCCGGATCGGGAGGCCACGTACCAGCCCGGACAGCAGCAACGTCCCGGCCGCGCCGAGTGCGACCGGGACGGTGAGGTCCGTGATCGCCGTGAGCCGGGCCTGCACACCCACCGGTCTCGCCGGCCCGGCGGCCGCGGCCAGGCCCCGCCCCGCCTCGGTGGCGGTGCCGGTGGCCACCACGAGGGCGGTGGCGCACCCGGCGGCCACGGTCGTGCCCTGGAAGACCATGCAGGTCCGCTCCGCCAGGTCCCGGGTGGCGACCGGCTTCGGCGACTTCGCCACCGGGAGCGATTCGCCGGTCAGCGACGACTCGTCCACCTCGAGTGCTTCGGTGGACAGCAGGCGGCAGTCGGCGGGGACGACGTCGCCCGGCCCCAGCGTGAGCACATCCCCGGCCACCAGGTCGTCCGCGGTCAGCTCCACATCCGCACCGTCCCGCCGCACCAGAGCCGGGATGGCCGAGACGGCGAAGAGACGGGCCAGCGCCCGGTCGGCGCGCAGCCGCTGTACCGCGCCGATGAGCGCGGAGCCGACCGCGACGCTGACGACGAGCCCGGAGTCGAGGACCGATCCGGTGGAGGCGGACAGCGCGGCGCCGCCGAGCAGGACCGGGGTGAGCGGGTTCGCCAGTTCCGCGGCGAACGCCCGGGCCAGGCCGGGCGCGTTCACGGACACGGACGTCTCGCCGACCTGCCGCTCGGCGACCTGGTCTGCCCAGAGCCCCTGCCGGGTACTGCCGAGCCGGTCCAGGCATGCCTCGGACGGAAGCACGTGCCAGGGGATACGCGGAATCGTCCGGGGCACCGGCCGGCGGCCCAGCTCGCGCGCCGCCCAGGCACCTTCCCCCAGAGCGGCAGCGGCCGCCGCCGTCACCATGAGCTGGGCGCGGGCTGCCAGCGCCTTGCGGGCCCCCGTCAGCGTGACCAGGGCGCCGGTCCCCGTGCCCAGCTCCGCCAGGCGCACCGCGTGCCGGCTGACCCGGGACGCCACGCCCGCGGCCTCGACCACGAGCCCCGCGGCGAGGAGGTCGTTGCCGACCAGCACATGAGCCCCCCATGCCGGCGATCCGTCCGGCCCGGCCACGCCCACCCCGCAGTCCGCGCAGCCGACCGCTGCCCGCTGCCGGGACACGACGAGCACACCGCCACGCTCCGCCTGTAGACCACGGACGGTGGCCACCAGCCGGGTGCCCCCGGGGGCATGGTCGAATCCGGCCCACCCGTCCCAGGGCGTCCGCCCGCTCGGCCCACCCTCCGGGCCGCCGGCCACGAACACGGCGCAGCCGGAACGGCGGCAGGCGGCCAGGAACTGCTCGCTGGCCTCCACGCGCTCGGGCACCAGCCCGACGAGGGCCATCAACCTGGTCCCGTGCGCGAGGCCGAGCACGGTCACCGCTCCTGCCGCGGCCAGCCGGCGCCGCTCCCGCACCCCGGTGCGGCCCCGGAGGGCCAACCGTTCCACCGGGCCGAGCGTCCAGCCGTCCCGGCTCACGCGGGCGGTGGTGTCGGCGGGACGAAACAGCGCGTGGGAACGGACGGCCACCTCGCTCGGATCGGCGCCCGGCAACGACACGATGTCACCGATGGTGTGCTGGCCGCTGACCAGGACGTCGTGATCGACGACGACGGTGTCGACGCGGTCGAGCAACCGCAGCGCGGCCGGGGACATCACCTGCGCACCGCGGCGGGCGAGCACGCGGGTCAGCTGGAGAGAGAATCCCTCGCGGCCGAGCCGGGCCGGGCGGGGCAGCGCGGTGAGAGCGAGAGCCGCCGCCCGGCGTGGGCTGCGGGTGAGGCCGGCCGCGGCCGCACCGGCCGCGAGCCCGCCGAGCACGGCGACGTCCGCATAGCGCTCGATCGGGCCGGCCGGCAGCGGTCGCGGCCGTTCGACGGCGACCGGTCGCGCCCCGGCCCGTTCGGGGCGGGGCGGCAGTTCGTCCGCCACGGCCGCGAACGCCTCCCTGCGGGTGCGTGCCGTGTCGAGGGCCAGGAGTCGGTAGGCGGCGTCGGTACCGAGGCTGGCGTGTCCCTGCGTCAGGCCGAGCGTGGCCGCGTTGGCCACCGCGAGGGCGAGGTCGGCGTTGTCCTGGCCAAGGGCCCGTTCCAGCCGACGGCGCAGGCGAGGCTGCGTGTCGACGAGCGTGACCAGCGAGGTGAGCTCGGTGGGGAGCGGCGCCCACCGGCTGAGCCGACCCGCCGACGCCAGTGTCAGCGCCGCCGCGTCTGCGGCCAGGGCTATTCCCGACCGGCGGACCTGTCCGGTGAAGCCGCCGGGCAGCAGGTCACCGCTCGGCTCGGCCATCACCTCCTCCGACTCCTCCTCCGGCTGCCTCACGGTGGCGGCCGGGCTCCCCCTTCGGCCGGCGACGCGGTCGCGCCGGCCGGGGTCCGTGCGCGGTTCGAACCGGTCGAGCACGGGTGGGGTGAGGGTGTGGAGGACGGCGGCCGGCAGACGCCCTACCGATCGACTACCCGGAAGGCGCATCCGCGGACCCCCTCGTCAGGCCGATGCCACGTCAGCCCTCCGTACCTCGAGGGCATCCCCTTGGGATTCCGTTACCCGAATCCGGGCGCATGCTAACCATGCGTCACCATCAAGGGGCGCAGCCCGCCGGTCAGGCGGCCACGGGGGACGTCCTCGCCAACCAACGACGCACCAGCCCTGTCAGCAGCACGACCAGCGCCGCTCCGACCGCTTCGACGACAATTCCGGCAATCAGGTGACCCACGACGTGCATCCTTTCCACGAGCAAACGAGTTCACGGCAACCGTGAGATATCATCATTAACTCTGGGTAACGAAGAGCGTTCGGCCAGATGGCCACGAGACGAAGTGGCCGGGCGAGGTGTGGCGATGACACCACGGAGCGTCCGACGACCGCGGCACGTGACGTTGTTCCTGTGCGGCGACGTGATGCTGGGCCGCGGGGTGGATCAGATCCTGCCGCATCCCGGTGACCCGAAGCTCTCGGAGCCATGGGTCCGGGATGCCCGTGACTACGTCGGGCTGGCGGAGGCGGTGAACGGCCCCGTCCCGTGGCCGGTCGACTTCACCTGGCCCTGGGGCGAGGCACTGTCCGTGCTCGACGAGGTCCAGCCCGATGTGCGGGTGGTGAACCTGGAGACGAGCATCACCCGGTGCGGCGGACCAGCACCGGAGAAAGCGATCCACTACCGGATGAGTCCGGCGAACACGCCCTGTCTGGCCGCTGCCCGACCGGACGTGTGCGTGCTGGCGAACAACCACCTGCTGGACTTCGGACGGCAGGGGCTCACCGAGACCCTCGGCGCGCTGTCCGCCGCCGGGCTGACGACGGTGGGAGCCGGTCACCATCTGGACGAGGCGCGCCGCCCCGCGGTGGTTCCGCTCGACGGCGCCCGGCGGGTGGTGGTCTTCTCGTTCGCCCTGCCCTCCAGTGGCACCCCCATGGCGTGGGCCGCGACGGCGGACAGGGCCGGCGTCGACGTCGTCCCCGAGCTGTCGGAGGCCGCCGCGCTCGAGATCATCGCCCGCATCCGGACCGTGAAGCGCCCCGCCGACATCGTCGTGGCCTCTGTTCACTGGGGATCCAACTGGGGCTACGACGTCGGCGACGACCAGATCCGCTTCGCGCACCAGCTGGTCGACGGCGGCGTGGACGTCGTGCACGGCCATTCGTCCCACCACCCGCGGCCGGTCGAGGTGTACCGGGACCGGCTCGTCCTGTACGGCTGCGGAGACTTCGTCGACGACTACGAGGGCATCGCGGGCTACGAGGACTACCGGGACGATCTGCGACTGGCGTACTTCGTCTCCCTCGATCCGGACACCGCTGCCCTGACCGGCCTGCGGCTGGTGCCCCTGCAGGCACGGCGGATGCGGCTGGAACGCGCTGCGCCCGCGGACGTGGCCTGGCTGCGCGGAATCCTCGATCAGATCAGTGGCGGCTTCGGCACCCGGTTCGCCCTCGACCCGGACGGCACCCTGCGGCTGCAGCCGTGCGGAACGTGAAACGACTCCTCGGCAGTCGAGAGCCTGGCCGAAGATTTCGATCTGCGCCGCCCGGGCTGGCTCAAGGTCGCCCTGGATCTGACCAGCTGACCGACTCGAACGGTTTATGGCCCGGAACGGGACTGTTCGGATGGCGAGGGCGGCGGCGCGACGGCGATCCCTGCGTTGGTCAGAATGCCGAGGTCGAGGGCCCAGGTCATGGTGGAGCGCTGGGTCCAGAGCTCAAAGGCGGCGTCCACGTGCTCGCGAGCCTGCGCCTCGGTGAGGCCAGTGACCTGACACAGGTGTGCGAGCGCCTCGGCATCCCGGCCCCGCACGGACGCAAGACCGAAGTGGGTCGCGGTGTGGCAGTCGGTACACAGGCACACCAACCGGCGTAAGCGCTGTACGTGGGCACGCTCGTCGTAATCCCAGCGCTCGTGGACCTCCAGCCAGCGCCCGGTGTCGCGGTCCGGCCCGCGTCTACACGCCTCGCACCTCTGGCCACAACGGGAAAGAACCATTCGCCGCAGTCGCTCCCAGTCGGCACCTGCCACACACGACCGTGCATTGGTGAACCAGCACGATGACGGCACCAGATCGACGAACAGCCCACTACCGAAAGACCGGTCCTCGCCCGGCAGCAGGACGGGAAGATCCGGCCGCGCCGCCCACCGGGCCAGCGCCGGAATGTCCGGCCGAGGCGCGTACCACCGCCGCGCTCGCGCGTCCCAACGTGCCCCCGCAGCCTTCGCCAGGTCCTTCTCCGCATAGGGGACGTCGAGCCACCGGCGCCCGACGGGCGACGAAGCCATCGTGTACCTCCCGGGAACATACGGACGGCACTGCCCGAGGCCGCCCCGCCGATCACCAGGAGCTACTGGAGGACGGCGCTCTGGATCAGATCGCCCTCCAGCAAAGCGGCCTCGTCGACATTATGGACGAAGGTCATCGCGGCGACCGCGACTTCGATCATGTCTACGAGGTAGAGCTCGTCAGGACACATTAGGGACTCGTGTCTCTGCGAGCACCCGGTCGCTGATGGCCCACTTCAACCGTGACCTGGGTACCAGGTCGACGTTCGAAGGGGGCATCCCGCTGCTCTCCCGGAACCACCGACTCCCGACCACGGGCGACACGCCGGCCTCGACGGTTCCGTTCATGCGGCGACCACGTTGTGACGGCCGAGCAACGCAGCCAGAGCGGTGTGGGGTGGGCACCGAAAATTAACGCCATGCGGATGGGAACGCACATTAGCAGGTCTACCGACGGAAGGGGCGACGACTGTCGCGGGGCTCCTGATTGTCGAATGTGGTGAACCAGGAGGCGGGTCGGTAGTCGCCTATTCCTAGCCGACGGTTGGTTGGGTCGCCGGGGTCTTCCAGTCCGTCATGAGAATCGTTGAACAGGGTAAGGATGTCGGTGTCCTGAAACAGCCCGTCCACACAGGCGTCCCAGTCAAGGTCACCCGGATGAGCTGGAAGCCGATCGATCCATTCCGCTAGGGATCCACCCTCATCAACGGCGTCAGGTGCGAAGTCGAGCGCGAGGTGCAGCGCCATCTCTTCGCCAGCACAGCGCGGTGACGGCCATCTAGCCGCCTCAAGATCCCGAGAGAGATCGTCGAAGCAGCGAGCGGCTTGGCGGCGCCAGACCGCATCCTGCCGGAATGTAATCCGTGGATACTCGTCGAACAATGACCAGTCACGCGGGTCGCGGACCGGCTCATCCCCGTGTTCCTCGACGTCGTCATACGCCTGGTCAGCTAGAAAATTTAGCGCAACCCACAACCTTGCGGCGGTACGGGGGGTCAACTGAAACCCTGCACACTCGTCGCAGCCCTCCCGCCCGCACGAACATGAGGCGAAGAGCGCGTCAAATTTCGGCCACGACATGGACCTGCCCTCATCCCCATTGGCCGGCAAGTCGTCACGGACCGCAGTCACCGAGTACTCCGACCCATGCGCTTCGACTGCATCAATGTCGTCGCCGACATTCCCAGGCAGGAGCACCTCAGATTGTTCAGAGTCGGTCACGATGAAGTTCGTCCCAGCGAGTCTCCCGCCGACCGGAGTCTTGGACCAGATGGCGAGTTGCCCGGGCTGGTGGCCGACCAGATCCAGTAGATCAACGAGCTCCCGCACCACGGGCGGAGCGGACTGGACGCAGGCCAGCAGTGGGTTTCCGCTGTAGCTACCGTTACCGTCCTCATCCTCAGGGCCGTACGGTTCCCAACGTCCGATCTCGATCTTCCAGTCGTGACGGCTTGCTTCCGAGGGAAGTGGCGCCTCCACGGTCAGGTAATATTTTTCGCCAAAATCCGGATCAACGAATATCGAGAGATCTTCGACTTCAAGCCTGGCGGATTCTTCGTTACATTCAAGGTAGACTTGGAGGAGTATCCGAAGGTCGTCGATCACCCTCTGAAGCTTGTCACCCTTCAGACTCTCCTCGACCTTGTCGAGAGATTTTCGGGTGTCTTCATCAAATAGACCTAGATCGTCCTCAATGCCAACCAGGGGATCTTCGCGTTCCCACAAACGCCGATTCACCGACTCCGAAGGAGAGGCGCCTTCGTTATATTCGGCTAGTTCTGCCCGAAGGGCCTGGGCCTCGGCAGCCAGCTCGGCATCGACAGCGGTCCGAACTGGAGGTGGCACCTGGGACACAGCCTTCTCCAGATCCACCAGTGCCCCGTCGAGGAAAATCATGACGAGTTCGTACCAGAGACTGTGCGAACCTTCGAGAAGCTGCAGCCGCTTGTCGCGGTCACCCAGCACCTCGAGATGATTCGTCGGATAATGGCGATATTCACCACTTCTCCGATCCCACACGCTGACCGGCACAGTCGCGAAAGCTGAGATTCGATTCAGCGCGTTGACGATCGGAGCAGCGAGGCCGGTTTCTACAACACTCGTAACAGTGGATGACGTCATGCCATCCACCGTCCGATAGGTTGCCAGTATCTGCACCTTGCCGCGGCTTGGGTGAATCGAATAAATTGTCATGTGAATAGCCTTTCTGTCGACACCCGCAGGGGGATCGGCAGCTTGCATAAATTTGAGGACCGGTGGTGGCGCAGGTCTAATCCAACGCTCCATGCCGAGAGAAACCTGGCGGTGGCCCAGGGCAACACTCCCAGGCTCCTTGCCTGCCGTCACGGTACCAATCACGGGCACTCGTGGCAACGGGCAGGACTCGGTAGCCGGCTTCGGCGGCCACGGCGCCGGCCCCGGTAAGCGAGTAGGCCGAACCCTCGTCCAGCAGCGCGGCCAGCGGGTCTCATCCGCGGTCCGAGGGCGGACCGCCTGCTCGTAGACCCGTTGGGAAAGGTCGCCACGACCGGACTCGGCGCTAATCGTGGGCGGGAGCAGTGAGAGGTGCGCCGCCACCGCCGCTCGCCATGCGGCCGTTCCGCATGGTCTCCGGCTCGGGCCCTGTCAGATGCGTTCGCAGGCATCGAGAAGAAGCCCGGCGACAAGATCAATATCATGAGCCGTGACGTCACCGCCACCTACGCTCTGTATCCGTCGAATTGCCTGGTCGCGGCGGCGGACAAGCCACAGATCGACGTGCAGGGCGATGTCGGCGGCGGTCGACGAGGCGCAGGTGCCGAGCTGGGCCAGCGCTGCCGCACGCGCTGTGTCGTCGAGCATGAGGCGTATGACATCGAATAGGTCGGTGCCCTGCTTCGGCGCCCTCAGCCGCGCGGAGCACCTCCAGGTGCGGCGCACTCCCATGCAGCCGATCGACGACGTCCAGGTCGACCGTTGCTCGGTGAGAGCTTGAGACTCGGCACAGCACCGCCAGCCCGCCGACCACGACCGGCGGTTGGCCGATGAGCTTCCGCACTTCCTCGGCGGCCTGGACGACCGCGGCCATCGCGTCCCCCAAGAACATCACCCGATTACCAGACACGGGCCCACCTCGGGCCTGGTCGCCATGCGTCGAGGATCTCGCGGCCACGCCCGACGTCCTGCGCCAGATCGAGCGCGACGAACAGCGGGTGCGCAAGCGGCCACTGCCACTGCTCGAGCCGGAGGTCGACCCGACGAGTGCAGGCGACCGCTACCGGAGCGACTCGCACCGCGGCGCGGGCCAGGGCCGGCGTCGAGGCCGTGCCGAGAAGCATGGTCGCGCGCCGAAGTACTGCTTGGTCGGGGACGAAGAAGTCAGGCATCTGGTCAGCGCGAACAGCGACCGGGGCGCCGTACGCCGCGGCGGCGATGGTGTCCGTCAACGCCCACCCGGTCTCGTTTTCTACATCCTGGAGGCCAAGGCGCAGCGATCTGGTGACGCCATTCACGGCACTGGAGTCAGGGGATTTCGCAAGATATGTACGTCGCGTCGGCCAGTGCTCGGCCACCTGCCAGAACAGCCGCACGTCCGTGGCGACGTTCTCGGCGTCGACAAACCGGTCGCGGCGCAACGCCGCCAGCACCTCCGACACGGTACTGGGGGATCGGCCGAGCCGGCGTGCCAGTTCCCGAACGACGGCACCTCCTTGCGGTTCCATGAGCAGAGTGGTGGCGACCTCGAGTCCGGCCGTGCCGCTCAAGGCCCGTGTCCGCGCACCGCGTCTGGTAACCGGGTTGACCTCAGCGTCGATCACGATCCTGCTCGAACGAAGCGCAATCCGGCCGCGTAGATCGTAGTAGCCGGCCCGATGCTCGGTCAGCAGCTTCCGGGCCGCCTCGGTCACCCGGTCCGCGACGACCAGCAGGAGGCAACCGTCCGATTCACCGGATGGGCTGCTGGCCGCGAGCAGCTGCGCGGCATCGCTCTCAGACACCAGCGACCGGCGCTTGAGCTCGATGGGAACCCCGACTCCGTCCGGGTCGAGCATGAGGTCGACTTCACTGCCGGACCCATCGCCAGGTGGCCGGGCCTCGACTCCGAGCTGGAGGAGGGCGTCGACCACGAGGGCCTCGGTGTCCATGCGCACCAGCATCCGCACCGTTCGGTGTTCGGTCAATACCGAACACCGAACAGGCACTCGACGCCAACAGCCAGCCGGATCACCTACTTTTTCCCCTTCGGGGCACAGGGCTCAGTACCTCAGTGTGCTGCTACCGCGCCATCGCGCGAGCCAGTCGCGTCATTCCAGTCGATAGCTGACCGAGACTGCTCCGATGGGGGTGTGACGGGGTCCCCGGGCGAGATGGTCGCGCTGGGACACTTCCGGTCCGCCGTCGCAGATCGAACTGGTGAAGACATGTCCGGCGAAATCGGGGCGACGGGCGGGGTCGGGTCCGGAAGAATCGCGAGGTGCTCCTTGCCGTGTCGACGACCCACCGCCCCGCCACCGATCTGGGGTTCCTGCTCCACAAGCATCCGGACAAGGCGCAGCGGTTCGATACCGCCGCCGGCAGCGCGCACGTCTTCTACCCGGAGGCGACCGAAGAGCGTTGCACCGCGGCGCTGTTGCTGGAGATCGACCCCGTCGGGCTGGTCCGTAACAGGCAGGCAGGCACCGCGGGCAGGCGTGGTGGTGGGGGCGGGGCGGATGCGGCCCAGTACGTCGATGACCGGACCTACGCGGCGTCCAGTCTGCTCGCGGTCGCGATGGCGGCGGTGTTCGCGACGGCGATGGCAGGACGCTGCAAGGCCCGGCCGGAGCTGGCCGCGACCGCGCTGCCGCTGGAGATCAGGCTGCCGTCCCTGCCCTGCCGGGCCGGCGGCGCCGATCTCGCCAGGCGGCTGTTCGAACCGCTGGGATGGCAGGTCACGGCCGTCCCGCTCCCGCTGGACCCGCGGTTCCCGGAGTGGGGCGACGCACCACACCACGACGTCACGCTCACCGGGACTCTCCGGCTCGCCGACGCGCTCACCCAGGTCTACGTCCTGCTGCCGGTCCTCGACGACGCGAAGCACTACTACGTCGGACGGGACGAGATCGACAAACTCCTCCGCGAGGGGGCCAGCTGGCTGCCGGGGCATCCGGAGCGACACCTGATCGCCAGGCGCTATCTCGCGCACCGCCGGGCCCTGGCCACCACGGCGCTCGCCCAGCTCGCGGCCGTCGACGACCTCGCGGCCGACACCCTCGGCACCGGCTTCGAGCCCGGCCTGGTCGCGACCGAGGCAGAAGTGGCCGAGACAGAGGTAGCCGAGGCGGAAGTGGCTGAGGCGGAAGTGGCCGAAGCCGAGGTGGCCGAGACAGCCGAGACGGAAGTGGCCGAGGCGGGCGCCGAGGGCACGAGCGACGGCGGCGACGGCGGCGAGACGCGGCCGCCGTCGTTGGCGGAGCTGCGGCGGCGGGTGATCCTCGCGGTGCTGCGTACCTCGGACGCACACCGGGTCGCCGACGTCGGGTGCGGCGACGGCAAGCTGGTCGCGAGGCTGCTCGCCGAGCCGAACCTCACCGAGATCATCGCGGTCGACGTCTCCCACCGCGCACTGGAACTCGCCGCGCGGCGGCTGCGGATCGAGCGGATGCCCGACCAGGTCCGCGCCCGGCTACGCCTGGTCGTCTCGTCACTGACCTACCGGGACAGCCGCCTCACCGGTCTGGACGCGATCGTGCTCTCCGAGGTCGTCGAGCACGTCGACCCGCCCCGGCTGCCCGCGCTCGCCGAGGTGGTGCTGGGCCACGCGCAGCCCCGCCTGGTGATCGTCACGACGCCGAACATCGAGTACAACGTCCGGTACGAGGGCCTGCCGTCCGGTGCGCTGCGGCACCGCGACCACCGTTTCGAGTGGACACGGGACGAGTTCGCCAGCTGGGTCGGCGGCCTCGTCGCCCGGTACCCCTACACGGCCAGGCTTGGTGGAGTCGGCGTCGACGATCCGGAGGTCGGCCAGCCCACGCAGCTGGCGATACTCGAACGGCTGCCGGCGGGAGAACACCGCGCAGCGGGAGAACACCGGGCAGGGGCGGGGGAAGGCCGATGAGCGCACCGACAGGTGACCGTCCCCTGCCGGGGGTCGACGCCCCGCAGGCGCCGCTGACCATTCCCGAGATCTGCCTGGTCGTCCTCGTCGGCGTCACCGGCTCCGGGAAGTCGACCTTCGCCGGGGCGCATTTCCGTCCGACGCAGGTGCTGTCGTCCGACGCCTGCCGGGGGCTCATCGCGGACGACGAGAACGACCAGGCCGCGACCCCCGACGCGTTCGACGTCCTGCACTACATCGCCGGTAAGCGGCTCGCCGCCGGGCGGCTCACGGTCGTCGACGCGACGAACGTCCAGCGCGCGTCCCGGGCGTCCCTGATCGAGCTGGCCAGGTCGCACGACGTGCTGCCGGTCGCGATCGTCCTCGATGTGCCGGAGGCGGTCTGCCTGGCGCGCAACGCGGCACGACCCGACCGGGCCTTCGGCCCGCATGTCGTCCGCCGGCAGCAGGCCGAGCTGCGGCGCTCACTGCGCGGCCTGGCCCGCGAGGGGTTCCGGCGGGTCCATGTCCTGCGCTCGGAGGCGGAGATCGCGGGCGCGACGATCGAGTACACCCGGCTGCTGACCGACCGGCGCGACGTCGCCGGGCCGTTCGACGTGATCGGCGACGTCCACGGCTGCCGCGCCGAGCTCGAGCAGCTCCTGACCAGGCTCGGCTACGCCCTGCGCCACGACGACGCGGGACGGCCGGTCGGCGCGAGCCACCCGGACGGTCGGCGCGCCGTCTTCGTCGGTGACCTGGTGGACCGCGGCCCGGACACGCCCGGCGTCCTGCGACTGGCGATGGGGATGGTCGCCGCGGGCGAGGCGTTCGCCGTTCCGGGTAATCACGAGAACAAGCTCGTCCGGGCGATGCGCGGAAAGAAGGTGACCATCGGCCACGGCCTCGCGGAATCGCTCAGGCAGCTCGGCGAGGAAAGCGACGACTTCCGCGCCGAGGTCGACCGGTTCTGCGACGGGCTGGTCTCCCACCTGGTGTTCGACGAGGGCCGCCTGGTCGTCGCGCACGCCGGGCTGAAGGAGGCGTACCACGGGCGGGCGTCGGGCCGGGTGCGCTCGTTCGCGCTCTACGGCGACACCACCGGTGAGACCGACGAGTACGGACTACCGGTCCGCTACCCGTGGGCACGGGACTACCGGGGCAAGGCGATGGTGGCCTACGGTCACACGCCCGTCCCCGAGCCCGAGTGGGTGAACAACACGATCTGCCTCGACACCGGCTGCGTCTTCGGAGGACGGCTGACCGCCCTGCGGTATCCCGAACGGGAACTGGTCTCCGTGCCGGCGGCGCAGGTCTACTTCGAGCCGATCCGCCCTGTCACGGCCCCGGCGCCGGCCCCAGCGCCAGCGCCAGCGCCAGCCGAGTCTCCGCTCCCGGCCGGGTCGCCTCCCGCAACCGGATCACCGGTGTCAGCCGAGGCATTGCCGTCAGCCGAGGCACCGGTGTCAGCCGAGGCACTGCTCTCGTCCTTCCCGCTGCTGTCACCGTCGGAGCCGGCGCCGTCGGCGCGCACAGTCCCGGCGCGCACAGTCCCGGCGGGCGCGGGCCTGGAGATCCTGGACGTGACCGACGTCCTCGGCCGGCGGATCGTCGAGACGAGACACGGCGGCAGGGTGCAGGTGCGGGAGGAGAACGCCCTCGCCGCCCTGGAGGTGATGAGCCGCTTCGCCCTCGACCCGCGCTGGCTCGTCCACCTGCCCCCGACGATGAGCCCGCCACCCACCTCAAAGCTCCCCGGCCTGCTCGAACATCCGGCGGACGCCTTCGAGGCCTACCGGGCGGACGGCGTCGAGGACCTGCTGTGCGAGCAGAAGCACATGGGCTCCCGGGCGATCGCCGTCGTCTGCCGGGACGAGACCGTCGCGGCGACCCGGTTCGGCGCCACCGACGGCACCACCGGCGCGGTGTTCACCCGGACCGGCCGGCCGTTCTTCGACCGCGACCGCACCGAGGCACTGCTCGCCCGGCTGCGGGCCGCGATGACCGCCAGCGGGCTGTGGGCCGAGAACGGAGCCGGCTGGGCGGTGTTCGACGCGGAGATCATGCCGTGGAGCGCGAAGGCCCAGGACCTCATCCGCCGGCAGTACGCCGCCGCCGGGGCGGCCGCCCGCGCCGCGCTGCCCGTCGCCGTCGACGCGCTCACCCAGGCGTCGGCCCGCGGAATCGACGTCGCCGACCTGCTGGAACGCACCCGCGGACGGGCCGCGAACGCCGACGCGTTCACCGCCGCCTACCAGCGCTACTGCTGGCCGGTGGACGGTCTCGCCGGAGTCCGGTTCGCGCCGTTCATGCTGCTGGCGACGGGACCGGCGCCGCAGGACGCCGCGAACGCCGCGAGCGGCCCGGGTTGGGGCGGTTCGTGGCCGGCTGGCACGACCCACGTGGGACGGGACCATCTCTGGCACCTCGGCGTCGCCGACCAGTTGGCCGCCGCCGACCCGGATCTCGTCGCCACCACGGAACGGATCCGGGTGGACGCGGGCGACCCGGCCTCGGTCGCCGCCGGGGTCGAGTGGTGGGAGGCCCTGACCGCCGCCGGCGGCGAGGGAATGGTCGTCAAACCGCTCGCCGGGCTGGCAAAGGGAAAACGCGGCCTGGCCCAGGCCGGCGTGAAGGTGCGCGGCCGAGAGTATCTCCGCATCATCTACGGCCCCGACTACACCGAGCCCGCGAACCTGGAGCGGCTGCGGTCCCGCGCCCTGGGACGCAAGCGCTCGCTGGCCTTCCGGGAGTACGCCCTCGGGCTGGAAGCGCTGGAACGCGCAGCGGCCGGCGAACCGCTCTGGCGGGTCCACGAGTGCGTCTTCGCGGTGCTCGCGCTGGAGTCGGAGCCCGTCGACCCCCGGTTGTAGAGGGACTCCTCGCGCCGCTCGCCCTCAGCAGACTGCTCAGCACCTCAGACCAGTGTCCGGTGTGGGAGGTCCGGACTACTCCCCCCGCTGCGCCAGCTTGCTCACCTTGCCGATGGCCGTGCGCGGGAACTCGCCGACGACCTCGAGCGCGTCCGGCAGCTTGTAGGCGGCGAGGCCACGCTCACGGAGGAACTGGCGGATGATGGGCAGGCGCAACGTGGTCGGATCGACTCCCTCCCGCGGAATCAGATAGGCCTTGGCCCGCTCCCCGATGATTCTGTCCGGAACCCCCACGACGGAGACGTCGTGCACACCCTCGTGTCCGAGGATGAGGTTCTCCACCTCCTCGGGAGCGACTTTCTCCCCGCCGCGGTTGATCTGGTCCTTCGAGCGCCCCACCACGGTCAGGTAGCCACGTTCGTCACGTTCGACGATATCTCCGGTGCGATAGAAGCCGTCCGCGGTGAAGCTGTGGGCGTTCTGCTCGGGCGAACGACGGTCGGGGCGGCGGACGACGGCGGACGCACCGTCGGGTGCTCGCCGTGTGGTCACAATTGCGTGGGTCCGCCACCTGGTCTGCCCGACGCGGCGCGGGCGGTCATGGTGCGCCAGGTTGCACGAGTCCGGACTCGTAGGCGGTGATGACGGCCTGGGTGCGGTCCCGGGCATCGATCTTGGCGAGGATGCTGCTGACGTGGGTCTTGACGGTTTCGTTGCTGATGTGGAGCCGGGCGGCGATCTCCGGATTGGAATGGCCGGCCGCGAGCATCCGCAGGACGTCGACCTCGCGCGCGGTGAGCTGGGTCAGCCGTTCGGGCCGGACGCGGGGCCGGACGCGGGCGAACTCGTCGATGAGGCGTCGGGTGACACCAGGGGTGAGAAGAGCGTCACCGCAGGCGACGGCGCGCACGGCGTCGAACAGCGTCGTGGCCGGCACGTCCTTGAGGAGGAAGCCGCTGGCTCCTGCCGACAGCGCGTCGTAGACGTACTCGTCGAGGTCGAACGTCGTCAGGACGATCACTCTGGGGGCGGGTACGAGCGTCGTGGTGATGCGGCGCGTGGCGGCGATGCCGTCGAGGACGGGCATCCGGACGTCCATCAGGACGACGTCCGGGTGGTACGCACCCGCGGCACGGACAGCGTCCTGCCCGTCGCGTGCGGTGCCGACGACGACGATGTCGTCGCGGGTCCCGAGCAGTGCGGAGAACCCGGCCCGGACGATCTCGTCGTCGTCGGCGATCAGCACCCGGATCGGTGCCGGCGCGGTCACCGGCCCGGTCTCAGCGGTCACCAGCCCGGTCTCAGCAGTCACCGGTCCGGTCGCAGGGGAAGCTCCGCGACGACGGTGAACCCGCCGTCGGGGGCAGGCCCGTGGCGCAGGGTCCCGCCGACGGCCTCGACCCGCTCGCGCATGCCGACCAGGCCGAGACCGGTCCCGTCGGTGGACCCGACCGGGCCTCGACCGCCGTTGTGGATCGTCAGGCGGAGCAGGCGCGGGGCATGGTCGACAGCGACGTCCACGGCAGCGCCGGGAGCGTGGCGGCGGGCGTTCGTGAGGGACTCCTGGATCACCCGGTAGGCGACGAGGTCGATGTCGGCCGGCATCGAGGAGGCGGGTCCCGCCCACCGTGACCGCGACCGGGGTGCCGTGGCCACGAGCAGCCTGGACGAGCGCGTCGAGCTGGCCGAGGCCCGGGCGCGGTACGAGCGCCGACTCGGGCTGATCGTGCCCAGTGCCCTCGGGCCGCGGAGCGGGCGAACGGATCACCCTGAGGATGGCGCGCATCTCGGTGAGGGCGGTGCGGGCGGACTCGCCGATCGCCGCCAACCGGGTGGCGGCGAGCTCAGGCAGGTCGGGTGTCGCGTACCGGGCGGTCTCTGCCTGGATCGCGATGTGCGAGATGTGGTGCGCGACCACGTCGTGGAGCTCGCGTGCGATGGCGGTGCGATCGGCCAGGAGGAGGTGCTCGCGCAGCGCGGACGTGTGCGCCACGGCGAGCGCCTCGTGTTCGGAGATGATCGCGCTTCGGTTCCGCAGGAGCCGGCCGAAACCGAGCGCCGCCGCGACGACGGCGAGGAGCAGGTAGGTGGCCGCTCCCGCATCCGAGCCGTTGAACGGGGACACGGCGTTCACGAGGAACAGGGCGCCGACGACACCGATGTCGACCGCCGTCAGCCGGTAGGCCGCCACCCCGTACACGATCATCAGGCCGGCCCTGGCGGCGACGGGAATCGGGTAGCCCCGCGGGAAGAACCATCCCACGGCGGCGGCCGTGGCGAGCACCGCTGCCGTGCGCGGGAAGCGGACGACGAACGCGACAGGCACGACGATCGCGATCGATGTCAGGAACCGGTCGTCCAGTCCGGCCTGGGCCAGTGCCGCGATCAGGAGCGCTCCCGATGCGGCGATCCACGGCCACCGCATCGCCAGGGCACGCGTCAGCCGCTCCTCGACGCTGCCGACGATCGTCGGGAGAACTCGTGCGCTCATCGCCGACCAGTCTGGCCGGTCGGGCGGAGGCCGCGCATCGCTCTCGTGGGGGAGGCACACAACCGCTCCCGCGGGGGATTCGCCGCCACTGCGGTCGCCCCTACCGTCCCAACCCATGCGATCCGACCTCCCCCCACCCGGCCTGACGTTCGAGGCGCTGACGAAACGGTTCGGCTCCGTGGTCGCCCTCGACGACGTCACGTTCACGGTGCCACCCGGCGCGGTCACCGTGCTCGTGGGCCCGAACGGCTCCGGCAAGACGACCCTGATGCGTATCGTGCTCGGGCTGGCCGGCCCGACCGCGGGCCGCGCGCTGGTCGCCGGCCAGCGCTACCGGCACCTCCACAACCCGCTGACCAGGATCGGCGCGCTGCTCGACGCAACCGCCGTGAATCCCGGCCTGACCGGCCGTACCCACCTTCGCTGGCTGGCCGCCGCGGGCGGAATCCCCACGGGCCGGGCAGATGCCCTGCTCGAGAGCGTCGGGCTGAGCACCGCCGCCCGACGCCGGGTCGGCGGATGGTCGCTGGGCATGAAGCAGCGGCTCGGTGTCGCCGTGGCCCTTCTCGGCGATCCGCCGGTCCTGATGCTCGACGAACCCATGAACGGACTCGACCCCGAAGGCATGGTCTGGTTCCGCGGCCTGGTGAGAAACCTGCGGGACGAAGGCCGGACCGTCCTTCTGTCGTCGCACCTGATGCGGGAGCTCGAGGGCATCGCCGACCGTGTCGTCGTGATCCACCACGGCCGGATCGCCGCCGACGCGGGCATCGACTCGCTGCTGGCCGAAGGGGTCGGCACCAGCGGCCCGCCGACCCTCGAAGACGTCTACCTCCGGCTCGTCACCACAACGGAGCAGGTCGTCACCGCGCCCGAGCAGGTCCGTCCATGACGTCGGCAGCAGTACGACGCCCGCGGCCGAGCGTCCTGCGGGCCGAGTGGATCAAGATCCTCGGCAGCCGCGGCACGCTCGTCGCGTTCGGCCTCCTCGCCACGCTCCCGGTCGCGTTCTCCGCGCTCATCGTCGCGAACACGCCCTCCACCGACCCGCCTGGCGTGCCCGGTGACGACGACATCGTCGCCAACACGCTCGTCGGTGTCCTCGCCGGTGTCGTCGTCGCCGCCGTCATCGGCGCGACCTCGATCGGGAACGAAGAACGCTCGGGCATGATCTCGACCACCTACACCGCGACCCCTCGTCGCCCTCGGGTCATCCTCGCCAAGGCGTCCGTCGCCGTCGCGATCACCCTCGTCATCGGCGTCGTCTCGTCCTGGGTCTCCTACCTGGTGGCTCGCCCGCTCCAACGAGACCAGGGCTACGTAGCCCCCAGCTACCCCGAACCCGACCTGCTCAGCGCGACACCGATACGAGCGATCGTCGGCACCGGACTCCTGACCGCCGCTGTCGCCCTCTACGCCGTCGGCATCGCCACCGTCGTGCGGCGGACCTCGATCGCGATCCCGCTGGTGGTCGCCACGCTCCTCCTGCCCGGACTGCTCGCCACCAGCGACCGCATCCAGGAGTTCGTCGGGCGTTGGACACCGTTCGCCGGCTTCTCCGTCCAGCACACCGTCCAACGCCCCGACTACCACGCCGGCCCCTGGCACGGCCTGGGCGTCACCGTGGCCTATGCCGTTCTCGCCGTCGCGGTCGGCCTGGTACTCGCCCGCCGCCGCGACACCGCCCACTGACGTGACGTGACGTGGCATGGCGAAGAACGACCGCGCCGCCGACAAGGCGGCTGGTCGCCGGCCTCGGCCGATGGAGGTCTGGTCCCGTCCCGGCACGCTCGTGGAAGATCCCGTCCCGGCACACTCGCAGAAGTCGCTGTCCGTGGCATCCGGGCAGGAGCGCCGGGACCCACTCGCCCTGTGCCGCCCTTTGATGGCCACCCTTTGATGGCCGCCCTTTCCTGCCCACTATTACGTGATAGCAATCCTCCCTGCCGTGGTTTCGTGAGTCGCGGGGCGGGCATCTTTTCCCGAGTCATCCTCCTGTGGGCTGCATTTCGACGACGCGTTACAGCGCCAGTCGCCGCCAAAGGTGGAGACGCATGACGGCCAAGAAGGCCCGGATCAATGTTCGGGTCCGGGCGATCCACTCTCGATGGGAGATCCCGACGTGATCAAGAAGATCGTTACCGTCTGCACATTCGCACTAATGTCAGCATTGTTCATCCTTGCCGCAAATCCTGCCTCTGCGTACAACGTGGGACCAAGCTTCAGCTCCAGGGAAGGCTGCGTTGCATACGCACACACGCCACCTGTCGACCAGGACTGGTCCTGCGCTTTTGTAGGCGACCGGTGGGATTACTTCCATAATCCTTAGCCCCTGGAGACCGGCGCGCGTTTCGATTGAGGAATGGCGGTGCAGCAGGGAGCTGGAGTCACCACACTTTACGTGACAGACTTCCAGCTCCCCAACACCGAGTCATGCAGGCGTTTCGGGTGCCCAGGAGACAGCGGGTCACGACGGGTAGACATCTGATCAATGGGCTCGTGCATACAGCTGCGTGGCCGTGCGGATCAGCCCGGCGAGAGCGAGGGAGCGGCTGTGCGCGGGCCAGGCTATGTGGGTGACGACGGGGGGTGCGTCGATCAGGGGGACGGCGGTGTGCTCGGCCCACAGCCAGGCACGGGCGGAGTCGGGAAAGACAGCCACGGTGCGTCCGAGGGCGATCAGCTGGGCCAGCTGCGTCTGGTCGTGGATCTCGGGCCCCGGGCCGGGCGGGTACGTGCCGTGGCGGGACCAGCGGGCGAGCGGAAGGTCGGGAATGTCGCTGACATCGGCCAGGGCCAAGGTCCGGTGCGCGGCAAGGGGGTGCCCGGTGGGCAGGATGGCGATCTGCCCCTCGGTCAGCAGTTCCTCGCTGTCGAATCCGGCGAGGGAGTTGAACGGCGCGTGCATGAGCGCCACGTCGGCGCGGCCGTCGCGCAGCATTTCCTCCTGCTCACACGTACCGCTCGGCAGCACCTCGATCTCGGCGGCGCCGGGCTCGGCCGCGTGGGCATCGAGGAGCTTCTGCAGCAGCTCGTGAAACGCGGCGGCCTTCACCGCCAGCACCAGGCGACTGCGGGTGCCACCCGGGCTGTCGGCACCACCGGCGCGGCGGGTGCGGCGAATGGCGGCGGTGGTCGCGTCGAGAGCTGCCCGGCCCTCGTGCAGCAGTACCTCGCCGGCACCGGTCAGGGCGACGCCGCGGCGATTGCGTACCAGCAGGGAGACGCCGAGGCGCCGCTCGAGCTGCTGGATCGCCCGGGACAGCGGTGGCTGGGCCATACCGAGGCGCTCGGCGGCGCGACCGAAGTGCAGTTCCTCCGCGACGGCCAGGAAATACCTCAGCTCGCGGGTCTCCACGGTGTCCATGGCCACAACCTAGCCCGGTGATACCTGCCGGGTATGACAGGAGATCGTATCGGTGTTGGCCGTACCACCCGTCCGGGAGCGAACCTCAACGGCATGAGCAGAACGAAGATCGCACTGGTGACCGGCGCCAACAGGGGAATCGGGTACGAGATCGCGACCGGGCTGGGCGCCCTCGGGCACCGCGTCGGCGTGGGAGCGCGCGACGAGACCCGGCGTGAGGCCGCCGTCGAGAAGCTGCGCGCCGCCGGGGTGGACGCCTTCGGGGTGCCGCTGGACGTGACCAGCGACCAGAGCGTCACCCACGCCGCGGAACTGATCGAACGGCAGGCCGGGCGCCTGGACGTCCTGGTCAACAACGCCGGGATCTCCGGGGAAACCGGGCCGGGCTGGGCGCAGGACCCGACCACGCTCGACCTCGACGTCGTCCGCACGGTCGTCGAGACCAACGTCATCGGCGTCATCCGGGTGACCAACGCGATGCTGCCCCTGCTGGGGCGCTCGGCATCGCCACGTGTCGTCAACGTCTCCAGCAGCGTCGCCTCCCTGACCCTGCAGGCGGGTTCCGACAGCAAGGCAGGCCCGATCA
Organism: Parafrankia sp. FMc2; assembly: GCF_041008525.1. Classification (NCBI taxonomy): domain Bacteria; kingdom Bacillati; phylum Actinomycetota; class Actinomycetes; order Frankiales; family Frankiaceae; genus Parafrankia; species Parafrankia sp. FMc2. The sequence goes on from NZ_JBFLUG010000017.1 coordinate 58,235, forward strand.
TGGCGGCCTACTCCCCGTCGAAGTCGTTCCTCAACGCCGTCACCGTGCAGTACGCCCGGCAGCTCGCCGGTACGAACATCCTGGTCAACGCAGCCTGCCCGGGCCTGGTCGCGACCGACTTCACCGGCTTCCAGGGCCCTCGCACTCCCGAGCAGGGCGCAACCACACCGATCCGGCTCGCCACGCTGCCCGACGGCGGCCCGACCGGTTCGTTCTTCGAGGACGACGGCGTCCTCCCCTGGTGACCCCCGTCAGGAGGTGGTCGACCGCCGCCCGGGTGGCGGGCCGGCCGGGCCCGCCCGGCTCCGGGCCGGGTCAGCCGCCGCCCTCGATCGCGGCGGACTGCACCGCGGCGAGGTCCACCTTCTCGCCGCGGCCGTCCTCACGGAACAGCAGCAGCGCGGCCAGCACCCCGACGACCATGGTCACCGCAGTGATGACGAAGCCGAGCTTGAACCCCTCGGTGAGGGCGGTCGCCGCCGTGTCACCGGCGCGGACCGCGTCAGCAGTCCGGTTCTCGGCGAGCGTCGCGATGACCGCGAAGCCGAGCGCCCCCCCCCCCGACGTAGCGGCTGACGTTGAGCAGCGCCGCGGCGATGCCCGTGCTCTCCGCGGGCACGCCCGACACCGCGGCGATGTTGATCGGGACGAACAGGATCGCGAACCCGAGGCTGACCACCACCGACGGGAGGATGATGTTCATGCCCAGGCCGCCGTCCGGTGAGATCCCGGCGAACAGCAGCAGACCGCCCGCGACGATCGCGCAGCCGGTGGCGACGACGGCACGGATGCCGATCTTCGGGACGAGCAGCGGGCCGACCGGTGCGGCGGCCAGCAGCGTCACGGCGAGCGGCAGGTAGGCCAGGCCGGTCTTCAGCGCGGAGTAGTTCAGTACCTCCTGCGCGTACAGGGTGACGAAGAACAGCATCGCCCACAGCGCGACCGCGACGAGCGCCTGGACCGCGTTGGCGCCGGACACCGAACGGTTGCGGAACAACGAGAACGTCATCAGCGGCTCGGCCGCGACGAACAGCTCGTGGACGACGAAGTAGGCGAGGATCGCGACGGCGCCGGCGAGCAGGCCGATCGTCCGCCCGGACCCCCAGTCGTGCTCGCTGGCCTGCAGCACCGCGTAGATCAGCAGCGCGGTGCCGCCGGTCGCGACCAGCGCGCCGACGATGTCGAAGCGGTGCGGCCGGGTCGCGCGGTCCGCCGGCAGGTAGCGGTGGGCACAGGCCAGAATGAGCGCGCACACCGGCACGTTCAGCAGGAAGATCCACCGCCAGCCGGGCCCGGAGACGAGCAGGCCGCCCAGCACCACGCCCAGGGCGCTGCTCACCCCGGCGGTGGTGCCCCAGACCGCCAGTGCCTTGTTGCGCGACGGGCCCGCCGGGAAGATCGACGCGATCATCGCCAGCGTCATCGGGATGGTGAACGCTCCGGCCAGGCCCTGCAGCGCCCGCGTGGCGATGAGGCCACCCGCGCCCTGCGACAGGCCCGCGGCGAGCGAGGCGACCAGGAACAGGGCGATTCCCCCGACGAAGATCCTCCGCTGGCCGAACACGTCACCGGTGCGGCCGCCGAGCAGCAGGAAGCCACCGAACGCCACCGTGTACGCGTTCACCACCCACGGCAGGTCACCCCGGGAGAAATCGAGGTCGTCCTGGATGCTGGGCAGTGCGACATTCACGATCGTGATGTCGAGGGTTTCGAGCATCGCCGCGATACACAGCAGGGAGAGCGCGATCGTGTGCACGGACGTCCACACGAACTCCCCGGCATTCGCGGACGCGGGTTTCGGAGACGCGGGTTTCGGAGGCACGGTTGTCGGAGGCACGGTTGTCGGAGGCACGGGCCGCACCGCCGCCGCGGCCTCCTGGTTTTCCGTCATGGGTCGGGAATCCCTTTCGAATGGGTAACGCCGGGCCGTGGGCCGTGGGCCGTGGGCGGTCGTGGGCCCGGGCGGTCGTGGGCCCGGGCGGTCGTGCTCCCGCCCGGGCCCGCGGCCGGTGCGCGCTACTACGCGGCGGGTGGTTCCGCCGGTGCCTCCACGTTCCAGGAGTAGCCGTGCGGAATAAGGGTGTCGAGGAGGTCCGCGGTGTCGAACGCCTGCGCGGGGTTCAGCACACCGGGACGGGGCGGCTGGGCGAGCAGCCTGCGCGCGCTCTCCGCCGCGATCACCGCGGTCGACGCCATGCGCAATCCCCTCCCTCTGCTCAGTACCCCCGATAATTGCGGGGACCGGCCGGCAGACCCATCCCGCAGACTAGGGGCCCCGCGTATCCCCCCAACTTTGGGGATTCTTTCGGCCAGGGCATGTCGGTAAGATCGCGGGCGTGGCGAAGCCTGCCCTCGGAATTCGCGCCAGTGCCGTGCGTGAGGGGATCGCGGACCTGTGCGAGCAGCGCATCAACCCGGAGGACCTCGTCGCCGAGGTCGCCGAGCGCGTCCGCCGGGTGGTCCCCTACGACGCCGGCTCGTGGATGACGACCGACCCCGAGACCCTGCTGCCGACCCGGCTGCACGCCGTCGGTCCCAAGATCTGTCTGCACGCCGACGACCTGCACGAGGAACTGGCAGGCACCGGCGTCAACGGGTTTCTCGACCTCGACCGTTCCGGCCGCTGCGCGGTGTCCCTCGCCACCTCCACCGGCGGTGATCTTGACCGCGCCACCCGGCACCGGGTCGTGTACAACCCGCTGGGGCTGCGCGACGAGCTGCGGCTGCTCGCCCGGGACGGCAGCGCCACCTGGGGCATGGGCTGTCTGCGGCGTGCCGACGACGAACCCGACTTCACCGCCGCCGAGGTCCGCTATGTCGCCTCGATCGCCCGCCATCTGGGCCACGGCCTGCGGTCCGGCCTGGCCCGCACCCCACCGCCGCGCATGCCGCTGGCAGGCTCCGGCACGCTGGTGCTGGACGCGGTGGGCCGCCTGGAGGCCTCCACCGCGGAGGCGGATCGCTGGCTGCGGCGCATCAGCCCGGTCGAACCACCCGACCTGCCGGTGTCGGTCACGATGGTGGCCGTGCAGGCCCAGGCGAACGCCGCCGGGGGCGGCCCGCCCCGACCGGCCCGGCTGCGGATGGCGCTGCCGGGCGGCGGCTGGCTGCTGGTGCAGGGCGAGGTGCTGGTCTCCTCGTCGGCGCACGGCGGCGCCGGTGCGTCACGCACCGCCGTCGTGCTGGAGCCCGCGAGCCGCGCCGACCTGCTGCCGGTGATGCTGGCCCTCCACGGCCTCACCGCCCGCGAACGCCAGCTGGCCGAGCTGCTCGTCGCCGGGCACAGCACCGACCGGATCGCCCGCAGGCTCGGTATCTCCCAGCACACGGTGCGCGACCACACCAAGGCCATCTTCGCGAAGGTGAACGTGGCGTCCCGCGCCGAGCTGACCGCGGTGCTCAGCGCCGAGGTCACCGGCCCGCCGGTCGACGTCCCCGTCGGCCTCGGCCTCGCCGGCTGACGCGCACCGCAACCGCGCACGGCCCCGTCGAGCTGGACGGGGCCGTGCGCGCCGGCGGGGTCAGATCCCCTTCCCGGTGGTGCAGGCGTGGACGTGCGGGCGGTGGACGTGCGGGCGCTCGAACAGGTCCGTCACGCGAACAGGGCGGCCAGCAGCGCGGCACCCCTGCGCTCCAGCCAGGTCTCGAAGGTCATCAGCTCCGGGTGCAGCACCCGCGCGGTCGCGATGTCGGCACCGTAGCCGCCAAGCTCGTTGACGAAGACCACCGGGCCCGGCGGCGATCTCCACGTCAGGAAGCGCCGGTGATCAGCCGGCCGGGCGCCTGTCCCCGCAGGAGTCGCGATAGGGGTCAGTGCCAGTGCCAGAAACGAACTGACGCCATTCCGCTTCGGTCAGCCCCCGTCCAGCGAGACGACAGGCCACCTCGAACGCGTGCCCGCAGCCACTTCAGCCTTCCGACATCCCACACCCGCACCATGCTGTCGCGACCTGCAGAAGCCAGCAGCCCGTCCGGCCTGAACGCCACCGCGTAGACCGCCTGCCCCGGGGATTCGCGGCTGGCGAGGGGTTGGCCGATGCGGCGGACGTTCTCCCGGTCCGAGGTGTCCCAGTAACCCGCCCGGTCCGAACGCCGCTGATCCCACCGAGCGGACGTGGCCGGTGAGGGGATCACCGATCTGAGCCGGCTGCCCCGAGTCCTCATGACCGGCGAGGGATGTCGGGAGAACGGACAGGTCGACGAGGGTGTCAAGAAGACTGCCCCGGATCCGGGCTGTCGTGCCCTCATCAGGGGGCGAGAACGCCCGCGGCCACCCCGAACCGCAGCGCGGCGGTCGGGTCTCCCTCACGGGAGGTGCCGGCGAGGGTGAGAAGCCGGTCGACGACCGCGACACAGCGACGGTCCTCCGCGGTCCGGCCCTGCACGAGGGCGACGATCCCGAGGTTGGTGGCGACCAGCGACAGCACGATCAGAACAGCGAACGCGCCGCCCAGCCGGCGCCGCCCCCGCCGGCGGCCAGCAGTGCGAAGAACTGCGCCTGCACCGGTGGACCAACCCGGGCCAGCAGCTCCTCGGCCTGGTCCACCACCAGCAACAGCCGCGTCGCCCCCGCCGCCCGCACCAGCTCCCCCGGCACCACCGGGGCGACCACCAGCCAGTCCGGATCCGCCGCGAGCACAGGGCCAAGCCCCGCAGCGACAAGTGAGGACTTCCCGCACCCCGACGGGCCCACCACCACCACCAGGCCGTCCTCGCCCGCCGGGCCGGTCAGCCTCTCCACCAACCGGCGGGTGTCGCCATCTCGGCCCTCGAACACGGCGGCCCGGCTGGCATCGAACGCGACCAGCCCCGGAAACGGCGACCGGCCCGGCTGCCACAACGACCCCGCCTGTGCCGACACCTGTGCGGACTCCTGTGCCGACACTCCCGGAAACCGCGGGCTGTCCTCCTCCGCGGCCCGGGGCCGGGGTGGAAACGGGGGCGGCTGGTCCGGTTTCCGGCGCTCGCCGCGCGGTGCGGCGGGCTGGCGGGCAAGGTCGCGGGCGACGCGCATGCATGAGCCGCGCCCGTGGGGCTGACCAGGATCTGCGTCGGAGCCAGCGGCCAGTCCGCCAGATCTATCCCGCCGGGCCGGGTCGATACCGACCCCGGTCGACGAAGAACGTCCGCGCGGCGGTCACCCCCCTGGTGATGTGGCCGGCCGTCGTGACGGTCGCTGTCGGAGCAGACCACCGGGAAACAGCACGCGCCGAACTGGCAAAGCCGCACCGGTTCGCCGCCGAACTGGTCGACGTCGCCGCCGTGTTCCTCGACGCCCTGCACGCCGAGGCCGACCCGAGGCCCAAGCCGACGTGGACGACGATCCTGCGCGCCGACACCGCCGAGCTCGGCAGCCGCGCCGCCGCGAACCTCGCCGCGTGCGTGCGGCTCGCCTGGGAACGGGCCGCGCCGCTGCTCACCGCGTTGGTCGACGCCCCCGCCGGCAGGGTCGGGGCGGGCGGGCAGCCCGCGCCGCTGCTGCTGCACGACGCCGGCGTCTTCGGCCGCTACGACGGCCGGGGGCTCGACGTGCTGTTCACGCTCGCCGAGCGGGCCCGGACGCGGGCCGGCGGCCGGCCGCTGTGGCTGCTCTACCCGACGACCGAGCCGAGCCAGCCGCCGCGGCTCGACGGCGCGCTCGTCCGGCTGGTGACCGGCAGCGACTGGGTGCCGCTGCCGGACTCATGGGTGGCCAACCTGCACCGCGCCGCGGGCGACGAGGACGCACTGGCCGCGTCGTAGCGCGCCCCCGACGATCATCCGCCGCCGTAGAGTTGCAGGTGATCCGTTTGACTGCTGCGTGGAGAAGGCCGGTGAGTGGTGACACGCTGGTTCAACACCACTGGGCCCTGCGTGCCGGGGAAACATTACATGATCGCGGCTTCGGCACGACTGCCTGAGGTGCCGGGTCTGGTGGCGCGCGAGAACTACTTTGTGGTGCATGCACCGAGGCAGACGGGGAAGACGACGACGCTGCGGGCACTCGCGGCCGAGCTGACGACCAGCGGCAAGTACTCGGCGGTGAAGCTCTCGCTGCAGAGCGGAGCGGCCTTCGGTGACGACATCGGCGGCGCCACCCGCGCCATCCTCGCGAAAGCCAGCCGAGAGGCCCGGCTCAGCCTTCCCGTGGAGCTGCGCCCTCCAGCATGGCCCGAGGGCCCGGACGGAGACCTCCTCGGCGGTGCGCTCGCAGCCTGGGCCGAGTCCTGCCCCCGGCCACTCGCGTTGTTCCTCGACGAGATCGACTCGCTCACGGGGGCAACGCTCGTCGCGGTGCTCAGCCAGATCCGTGAAGGTTTCGAGGACCGCCCCGGCGCCTTCCCGGCCTCGATCGCGCTCTGCGGGCTACGAGACGTCCGAGATTACAGAAGCACCGCCGCTGGCCGTAATCCGGAGCGGTCAGGCGGACCCAGCCCTTTCAATATCATTGTCGAGTCGCTGCGGCTCGGAGACTTCACGCTCGGGGAGGTACGGGAGCTCTACGGCCAGCACACTGCCGAGGCCGGCCGCGTCTTCACCGACGAGGCCGTCGAGCACGTATACGCGCTGACCGGCGGTCAGCCCTGGCTGGTCAATGCTCTGGCCGCGGAGATCGTCGACCGGATGAAGGTCCCGGCGACGGAGCCGGTCACGATCGAGCAGATCGACACCGCCCGGGAGCGGGTCATCCAGGCCCGGCCGAGCCACCTCGACTCGCTGGTTCGCCGGCTACGTGAGCCGGAGGTGCAGAGGGTCCTTCTACCGCTCCTCGCCGGCTCGGAGCAGCCCGTTGACCTGGAGTACTCCGACGACCGGTCCTTCGTCCGCGATCTCGGGCTGATCACCGAAGGTGACGAGGCGGGCCCGCGGATCGCCAACCCGATCTACGCGGAGGTGATCTCCCGGGCCCTCGCAGAGCAGGTCGTCCCCAGCCCGGCCGTGCTTCCCACGGCGCGGGACTTCGTCCTGCCCGACGGCCGGTTCGACGTCCCGGGCGCGCTGACCGGGCTCGCGGCGTTCTGGCGCACGCACGGAAAGATGCTCGGCGACGGGAGGCCGTACGAGGAGGCGCTCCCCCATGCCTTCCTGTTCGCCTGGCTCGACCGGGCCGTCAACGGTGACGGCGACGTGTTCCGGGAGTACGCCAACGGCCGGGGACGCGCCGACCTCTACCTGCGCTGGCGCTACACGGCCCGCGACGGCACCCGTGCCGAGCAGCGCGAGGTGTTCGAGGTGAAAGCCCAGCGTCCTGGGCAGGCCGACCCACTCAAGAACGCGATCGTCCAGCTCGACGACTACCTGAACCACCTGGAGCTGCCCTCGGGCTACATTGTGATCTTCGACCAGAGACCGCAGCCCACGTCTGCCCCCGACGGGCCCCTGACGACCCAGATCAGCCCGTCCGGCCACTCGATCAGCATCGCCCGGCTGGTACTGCCACCTGCCCGCCGGCCGACCCGGCCACCGTCATAGCCGGACGTCGACGGCATGGTGCAGCCGCGGCTGTGGAGACCGGCCAGCTCGCCGACGAGCTGGCCGCCGACGCGGACTTCGTCTCCGTCGCCGAGATCTACCGGCCCGGCGAGGAACTGGCCAAGGTCGCCGCCGCCCTCGTCGCGGACGAGCACGTCCCGTTCCTCGCCGCCCTGCGGTACGCCGACACCTGCCTGGTGAAGCGCGCCGACTGGGAGTCGGTCTGGGAGCAGCAGCGCGCCGAGGACGCCGCCCCGACCCCGGCGAAGGCCAAGGAGATCCGCGACGCGATCCCCGTGCCGCCGAAGTACGCGCCGAAGGACTTCCGCAAGACCTCGTTCTGGCGGGCCCGGGGCAAGCTCGACGTGCCGAAGGAGCGGTTCATCTCCTACCAGCCAGCCGGCCGGGACAACGACCCGACGCTGCTGATCGGCTGGGCTGGCTTCGACCACCGGGAACAGGCGCAGGCATTAGCCACCCTGATCGTCGACCGCCGCGACAACGACGGCTGGGACGGCACCCGCCTCACTCCGCTCGTCGCCGGCCTGCGCGAGGTCATGCCCTGGGTCCGCCAGTGGCACAACGAGGTCGACCCGCTCTACGACGGCTCCCCCGCCGAGGTCTACGACGCCTTCCTCGCCGACACCATGGGCCAGCTCAACCTGACCGAGGACGACCTGAGGACGCCCTTGCGAGCTGGCGCCCGCCCGCTCCCACTCGCGGCCGCCGCGCCGCCAAATGATCAGCTGAGGCCACCACGCCTCATCCCACACAGTCGGACGGGGACGCCACGGCCAGTCTGGAGAACCAAGCGTGATCGCGCCGAGCCCTGCCGGCGTCATCACGCTCCCCGGCGCCTGCCCACTCCGGTCGGGCAGGCGCCGGAAGGACCAGCCGGTGCGCTCCTCAAGGTGGCGAGGGCGGCAGAAACGACGGCCAGGCGGGGTCATGCCCACGGGCCTGGGCGCAGGCGATCAGTACCCCTGGTGGGTCGCCCGGGAAGTCAGCACGTCGTGCAGGATGTTGACGCGTCGCTGCAGATAGCGGGTCTGTGAGCCGAACCAGCCAGGTGCCCAGAACCACGCGGTGAAGACACCGACCCGCGTCGGTGAGCCGACTGATGCATGCGCAGCGTTGAGACGCTTCGCGGTGGCGGCGAGGCCGACGAAGGCCCAGAACGGGATGATCTGGTTCCACCAGCGGCTGTTCGCCCTGCGCGGCTGGCCAAGGATCGCGGACAGCTCACCGTTGATCCTGTCGTACCAGATGAAATAGTAAATCGAGAACGTGACCATGCAGAGCCACCACAGGCCCCATGCTCCCTGCTTGCGCGGAACGAGAGAAGCAGGGGGCGATGGCAGGGGGCTTGGTATCCCGGCAGCCCGAAGATCGACTTCCGATGCGGTCGTCCGCACTCGGTCAACTGGATGGTTTGCCTGGGTCATCAGATATCCCCCGTGGATCGACGCGTTTCCCTGTGATCGCTATGATCACAGGGGGGCGAGTGTATCGCATCATGCAATGTCACCCCGCTTCGAACATCCGGCTCTCTCCGGCCACAAATCGGCACCGCGCCTTCCTGGGATCTGATCTTGACGCGCCTCGGCGCGACCATCCTGACGGCCACCGGGCGGACCATCGCCACGTATGCGGTCCTCGGCGCGGGCCGAAGGGGCGCCGCAGGCTTCAGCCTGGGAGCGACGCCGCCGCTCGGAGTGGGGCAAGCGCCGGATGGAAGTACAGGCTGCCCACCGGGCCGCCTCCGGCGACTGAGCTACGAGCCCGCGCCGAGTGTCAATACCCGCCATCGCCCTGTCCGTCACTGTCTGCCAGGCGGGAACCGGGGCGAACGCAGGCCTCTGATGTGACTGCGACCTATGATCGTCAGATGGCTCCGACGCCGGACGAGATCGACGCCGCGCGAACGCCGGCAGGAGGCTGGACCCGCGAACAACTCGCGTTGTGGGGTGTTCCCTGGCCTCCGCCGAAGGGCTGGAGGCAGCGGTTGATTGATCAGAACAAGCAGACCACGGATGATGTCGAGCGGAAGCTGCCCACAGCGCTCCGGTTACCCATATCCGTGGATCGATCGGCGGGAGCCGCCAGCGGAGACAGAAAGCCGCCCGGCGACGGTGCGGGCGTCGTCGAGATCTTCACCGACGGCGCCTGCAAGGGTAATCCAGGGCCAGGAGGGTGGGGGGCGGTCCTGCGCTACGGCAGGAACGAGAAAACCATCTGTGGTGGTGAGCCCGCCGACACCACGAACAATCGCATGGAGCTACTGGCTGCGATCATGGCGCTCGAGGCCCTCACCCGGCCGTCGACTGTGCGTCTTCATACCGACAGCCAGTACGTGCGTAACGGCATAAGCAGATGGCTGGCTCGCTGGAAGAAGAAGGGCTGGCAGACGAGCGAGAAGAAGCCCGTCAAGAACGTGGATCTCTGGCAGCGCCTGGACGCCGCCGTGGGTGCGCACGACATCGAATGGCTGTGGGTACGTGGGCACGCCGGCCATCCCGGCAACGAGCTCGCCGACCAGCTCGCGAACCGCGGACTGTCCGAAGCCCGCCGACTCCCAGACTGATCCGTAGTGAGAACGCGACAGTCGAACTCGGGGACCCCCGACTCCGGCGCCGCACGCGCGGCTGTCGATGGCGTGCCAGCGGTGGGCTGAGCCTGCCCGTAGCGCAACGGGGCCGCCGCGCCGCCCGAGGGTAGGCGGTCGGTGGCGGTTCACAGAGTTGTGGTCTTCGCATTGGGACAGGTAGCGGCTCCCGGGCCCCGGGACCCCTCCCGAGTCTGGTCGTGCACCCTGGGAACCCGCGCGGGCGCCGGGTCGCCTCCGGTGGTCGACGCGGTTTCGGCTCGTCCGGACTGGAGCCTCCGGTCTGGCCAGCCACGGAGAAAGGGAGGCCCTGCGGATGCCGTTGTCAGGCTGGACACCCAACTGGTCACGGAAGGTGAACCTGATACCCAGGGAGGTCAGCAGCCTCGCCCGCTGGTCGCTCGACGCACCCGTGGGGACGTTGCTGGTTCTGGGAACGAACGGTGGCATGGGCGTTGCGCCGAACACGAGTTTCCGGCTGGTGTTCGGGCGCTGTGAGCCGGACGTCCACGTATGTGTCGGCACGACGGACCAGCACGTCAGTCGCCAGCAGGGGTACATCGTCCGGGACCAGTCGCGGTGGGTACTGAACAACATCGGGAAGCGGTCGATTCGCCTGCCGGGCTCGCAGCGGCTGCTGATCGGCGGGGACAAGGCGGAGCTCCCAGGCGGATACACCCAGTTGTTCGTCGTCAGCCCCAGGGAAGAGCACCCGCTGGAAGTCCTCGTCGTCGACCGTCCGCTCGGAAAAATATCCGCCTTCGACCCCAGGTTGGCGACCCAGCCCGGAGAGACCTGGCCGTTGGACGAGCTCGAGAAGCTGGTGATCGTCTGCCTCGCCCAACGTTATCTGTGTGGCGACGCACGCCCCCAGCCGCTGACCTGGAACCAGGTGGCAGCCGAACTGTCCGAGCTGCGACCGACCGAACGCTGGACCAGCAGCCGGGCAGCGCACATCGTCGCCAAAGTTCGGGAACGACTCAGCCTGACTGTCGATGGGCTCATGGAGACCGACATTCCGCCGCCGGCCGGCCATATGATCAACCATAACCTGATCATTGAACTGCTGGTCACCACCACGCTTGTCCGTTCGGATCTGAGCGTTCTGGACGGCTGATTCTCGTGCGATTTCATCGCAGCGTAAAACGCCGTCCCGTCAGCCCGGCGAGCAGCTCTCCGTAGCTGGCGCCGAGCGTGGAGTCGTCGCCGAAGAACCGGACCGAGATCGTCCTGGCCAGATCCGGCTGCGCGAGTGCCACAGGGATCTGGGCCGATCCGTTTCCGGTACTGTCGGGCACGAGGAAAGCAAGCTCGTCGAACCGGGCGTTCTCGATCCGTCCAGCGAGCGTTGACGGGTCGTCGCCAACACCGCCGTCGCTGATCACCGCGACGGCGGTGGCGGCGCATCCGCGGCCGGCGAACGTTTCGGTGACCTTGTCGACAACGGGTGCGAAGAGTGTGCCTCCACCGCCGATTGTCTCGGGCAGCATCCGTCCGGGGAGGTCGTGAATTCTGGTGGGTTGCAGCGTCACCACGGCGCTGTCGGAGAAGACGATCGCCGCGAGCAGGTCGTCGGCTTTCAGGTTCGCATGGGCAAATGTTTCCAGCTGGGCCAGTGCGTTGCTCCGGGCAGCCGTCCAGGAGCCCATGCTGGACGACACGTCAGCCACCAGACCGAGGCAGGCCACGCCGGAGAGCTTTCGCGGCCCCTCCAGCCAGCCGTTCTCGAGCGTGAGGCCGGGCGGGTCGGGCGCCGCCGCCGGGGCGGAGTCGTTGCCGCACTGTCCGATCAGGAGGCAGACGAGGCCTGCCGTCAGGAGTACGCCCACCAGGGCGCGGGCTGCTGTTCGCGCCGGGATTTCCACCGGCGGAGTCGGTACCCGAGCCGAAGCGGGAATGCGGCCTGGGATTCTCCGCATCACCCCACCCGCCCGGTGTCGACGGCGGGGAGCGGCCCGGTTCCGGTCCGCGCGGTCTCAGGTTGGGCGTGGACAAGCCGACGGCTGTCGGACCGAGGGTCGTCGGACCGCGTGTGGTGGACGATCTGCTCCACCAGCGCTGTCGCTCCCGATTCCCGCTGGCGGATCTGGTCGCGTTCCGTCACGAACCCGGTCACTACGTCGAGGGTGAGGGGTCGCGACGGCGGTGGTGTCGCCACTGCGCCGACGATGCGGGACGCCCACGCGCTCGGCGGCTCCACCTCAGCGCCGCCCCGTCTCAGCCGGTAGGCAAGGGATCTGTCCAGCCCGTGGAGGAGGCCCGCGGATCCCCGCGCCCGGGTGAGCAGATTCCAGGTTCCCAGCCGAGCGTCGATCGCGTCCGCCTTCGCCTCGATCCCGCCCCGTCGGTCGGCGAGGCGACGCAGCTCCCGCTCGACCCGCAGCAGGTGCGCCCGGGCCCGCGTGTAGTCGGTGGCACCATGGGTGTGGAGGTAGGTCGCCAGCGCGGCGGACAGCGTCGCCTGCATGATCACCAGACCGGCGAACAGCGCGTAGCCGGAGTACAGCTGCAGTGTGGAGGCAGGGCGAAGGCCGCGCACGGTGAACAGGTTCGCCTTCACCGCAAGTCCGAGAACCAGCAGGCTCAGTCCCGCGAGAAGCGTGGCTGTGAGGAACCTGCCGGTCCTGCGGCGGGCGGCCCGCAGGTTCTCGGGCTCGACGGCGGACAGCCGTGCCCGCACTGTCAGGGCCACGCCGAGAACGACCGCGATGGTGAGCGCGACGGGCATGGTCCAGGTGTCGACCGGCTCGAAGTTGGCCTGGGCGAAAACCGCGCGCAGCGTGACCAGGTCGGCGCCGAAGAGCGCCGCGTAGATGAGCCCGACCGCCGCACCCCCGAACGGCGGCAGCACCACCGGCGTGGTCTGGAAGTGCCGCGCCGCCACGACGTACCGGATCTCGGCCAGGGCCAGGTGATCCGCTACCGTTCGGGCGTTGCGCCGCAGTCTGGCCAGGTCCGCGATGACAGGCTCCATCCGCCTGGCATGCATGATCTCGGCGTTCTTCTCCCGCAGCAGCCCGTCGAGGGTTGCCCGGGCCTGGCGCGGCGTCACCGGCGTCCCGGTCCCGGTCCCGGTCTCGGTCCCGGTCCCGGTCCCGGTCGCGTCGGGGATCAACGGCCGACACCCTGGTATTCGGACGTCGAGACCTCGACATCCGTCGAGCCGCCCTCGGTGAGCACGGTCTCCCAGATTCTGACGAGCTCGGCGGCTTTCTCCGAGGGCAGTGCCGCGTCCTGCAGCCGCCCGATGTTCCACATTTCGGCACGCACGCCGGCCAGCCTGAGCGGCACTCGCGTCCGCTTGGTCTGCTGGCCGTCCGTCAGCATGATCGCCGTTCGGCTCCCGGCCAGGCGTTCGGCGTCCGAGTAGGCGCTCCAGGCACCCCAGATGTCGGTACCGTCAGCCCCCGGCGGGGCATGCGTCACCTTGTTCCGCGCGGCCTCGGTCAGCGTCCGCTGGATGTCCTCGCGGATCGCGGCCGCGGCCGCGTCGCTGTTGCCGTCCGGCTCAGTCGTGACGCAGAGCAGCAGGGTTCGCACACTCGACGCGGCACCGGAGAAAGTCATGATCCGCAGCGCGGACCCGGAGTCGACTGCCCGCACAACAATCGCATCGACCTGGCGCAGGAACTGCTCCGAGGTGTAGTCGAAGCTGCCCGTGAAATCCAGCAGGCCGGTGACCTCGGAGGACGCGGGCTTCGTGGAGATGTTGGTGTCAGCCGGACACAGGTCGCTGCCGACCACCTGCTCACCACTGCATCCCCCCACCAGGGAGACGGCCAGTCCACCGGCCACCACCACCGCGGTCGCCCGCGCGCGCCTCCGACCGGGCCCGTCCTCCCGCCGCCCGGTGGCGGGCGCCCATCCCCGCCGGCGCAGGTGCCCAGGAATTCTCAACATTTCTCCCCTAGCATCGTGGTCTTCGCTCGGCCGGTGGCAGAAAACTTCTCGGGAGGCACCAGGACCCGGTGCCGTGGCGGCATAGATGTTCGGGAACCCCGCAGGATGCGTCCCGGCCTTCCGTTCCGACCGGCTACTCCACCAGTGATAGCAGGGATGTTCCGGGACCGGTCCCCGACGAGGACACGGCCGGCCACGTACGATCGGAAAACATCATGCCTCCGACCGCCGGAAACAGCCCGGGCAGGGATTACCGTGCCCTCCGCCAGCGCCGGCCCCGGCCGGGGTGCCCACCGTGACCGAACTTCACCCGGCCGTTCTTACGCAGACCATCTATCAGGGGTTTCGAGCCGTGACGCAGTTTCCAACGCTGCAGGAGCTGACGGTACATCTGCCGCGGTACCGACTGATCGATCCTCCTCTGTCAGCAACCAACATGAGCGTTGTCTACCGAGCTGAGGACACCGATCTGAACTGTCGCCCAGTGGTGGTCAAGATCCTCACGACGCGACTGGATCACCTGCTGGAGTACCGCCGCCGATTTGTTCGCGAGATTCGGCTGGTGTCGACGCTGCAACATCCGAACATCATTGATGTCTACGATGCAACGAAACGATCGCAGTACGGGCTCCCACTGTTCCTTGTCATGCCCTACGTGGACGGCTTCGATCTGCGGAGCCTGCTCGCCTCGCAGGGACCGCTTGACCTCGCCCGCACTCTGCGGATCGTGGAGCAGGTCGCTTCCGCGCTCGATTTCGCGCACCAGCGAGGTGTGGTCCACAGGGATGTCAAGCCAGCCAACATCCTGCTGTCCCGGGAGACCGAGCACGCCTATCTCTGCGACTTCGGCATCGCCAAGATTATTTCCGACGTGCAGCACACCGCCACCGGCGTCTATCTGTACACCCCGGGGTACGCCCCGCCCGAGGTTCTTCCTCCGATGCCATTCGATGCCGGGTCGACGTCCGCACAGCCGACCATCGATCCGGCGCCGTCCGGTATCGAGGGCGAACGACTCATCGATACCTTCGCGCTCGGAGTGGTCGTGTACCAGTGCCTGACAGGTCGGCTTCCCTTCGATCCGACCGATCTGGTGCTGGGGGCACGCTCGACCGTGGGCGTCCATCCGCCGCCGGTGAGCATGCTGCGCGACGACCTGCCGGCGGCGCTCGACGACGTCATGGACAGGGCGACCGCACGCGAACCGGGCCGGCGGTACGTCTCCTGCCGGGCGCTTGTCGATGCGCTGAGAGATGCGGCCGGCGACGGGGTGGCGCGGACACCTCCCGGGTCACCGGTCCCGCCGCCAGCCCCGCCCCCGGTCACGCACCCGCCGGGGGCGAAGCCGAGGAAAAGACTCCACAGCTGGCTGAGGACGCCGCGACAGCAGTTACGCACCATGCGTTCGAGCCGAAGCCGCATCGCCGTCTTCCTCGCCCTCGTGTTGATCTCCATCGTCGTCCTGACGGGCTGGCCCCCTGGCATCTCCCCCGGCGCCGACGGGAGTGATCGCCTGAGCGCCGGTCAGCGCGAACGCATCCCGCTGGCGCTGTTGCCGAGCTGCCGGCGCGCCCCTCCGGGCACCGGCGCGGCGGGTGCCTCAGACGTCATCACCTGCGAGGACGATGGCGAGCCCGTGACCATCAGCCTCTTCGACACCGCAGCGGCGGCAGGCAGCGCCTACGCCGAACGGACGCGCGACGTCGATGTGCCGAGAGGCCAGGGCGACTGCACAGCCGTGACGGGCGCGGAGCATCGCTATCCGGGCACATCCACCGCGGCGGAGCGGGCCGGTCGAGTCCTCTGCTATTCGCAGGGGGGCACAACCTCCATCGTGTGGACGGACGACGCCGCCCGCACGCTGGCCTGGAGCAGCCGTCCCGACATCGAGGATCTCAGCCTTCGACAGATCTGGAAGACCTGGATCGGCTTGCGGGCCTTTCCCACCGCCGAGGAGCGGAAACTGGAGGACCTGGTCGACCTGGACGACTGTCGCCGCCCATCGGCGGACGGACTCGAGACGTTCCGCGGTGTTCAAGCCGCGGTCGAGTGTGACCCGCCGGGTTCCGGGGCGAGCACGGTCACCTACTACACGTTCGCCGATCTGGAGGAGCTGCGTTACAGCTACCGCGCGCAGGCGAGCCGGGTGAAGGCTCCGCGGGATGTGTACTGCGACGAGTCCGCGCCCGGTTTCCTCGGGGACCACGCCCTTGATCTGAGGAGTGTGAAGATCGGCTCCCTGCTGTGCCACAGGGGACCACGGGACGCACCGGTCATGGAATGGACGGTGGAACCGCTGCTCGTCATGGGGCGCGCGACGGGAACGCAGCCGAAGGACCTGCACGACTGGTGGGACGCGTACCGCGGCCCGTCCCAGCAGAAAATCTCCGAGGCCGTGAACCGGGCCGCCACACCGGCTTTCCCCAGCACAGCGGAGAAGGCGCTGCTCGACCATGTTCCACCGGGTTCCCGGGTGAACTGCATGCGCACACCACCGGAGCAGGCCGAGCTGAATCTCGGCAAACAGGTGCCCGTGGCAGCGGTGGTCTGCGGCCCCACTTCCGGCGCCAGCATCGTCTTCTACTACCAGCTGCAGCACGCCGCGGCGATGAGAGCGAGTTACCAGAACAGCAGCGACGCCACCGGGGCCGGATGCACCCCGACCACGACCGACTTCCGGGGAGAATCACCATACTCCGAAGAGACCGGAAAGAACAACAGCGGGCGACTGGCCTGCTCCACCAATTCCCTGGGGCCCTACCTGGTCTGGACCACAGACCGTCTGAACATCATGGTGCTCGCCTTCAGTGCCGAGAATCCCGAGAAGCTGCTGGAGTGGTGGCGCACGGACGCGGGCCCTCGCTAGTACCGCTCCACAGGAGAAGGTAAGGAATCAAGAATATGGAGGCTGCCATGGACTGGTCCCGAAGGATAACCCGCCTGCCAGGTGAGATCGGCAGCCTCGCCAACCGGTCGCTCGACGCACCGCTCGGAACGCTGTTCGTCCTGGGAACGAACAGCGGGATGGGGGTCTCTCCGGACTCCGATTTCTCACTGGTTTTCGGGCGGTGCGAGCCCGACGTTCATATCTGCGTCGGCGCGGAGGACGTGCATGTCAGCCGCCGACAGGGCCACTTCGCCCGAGAAAAGTCACACTGGGTGCTGAGCAACATCGGCAGGCGGCCTATCCGGCTCCCCACCATGCAGCGGCTGCTGATCGGTGGCAACCGCATGGAGCTACCGGCCGGGTACACACCGCTGTTCATTGTGGGGCCACGACAGGAGCACCTGCTGGAAGTGCGGATCGTCGATCACACGCCCGGCAGGCATCCCGCCACCCGGCATGAGCAGACGACCCGGGAATCACGCGTGTGGCCGTTGCGACCGGTCGAGAGACTCGTGCTTGTCTGCCTCGCCCAGCACTATCTGCGCGGCGACCCGCGACCACAACCGCTGACCTGGGAACAGGTGGCGAGCGAACTGGCGGACCGACAACCCGGCGAGCAGTGGACCAGGAGACGCGCGGCGCACATCGTCGCGGCCGTCCGGAAACGGCTCAGCACGACCGTACGCGGCATCACGGAGGACGAGGCCCCGGCACCAGTCGCGCATATGATCAATCATAATTTGATCATGGAACTGCTGGTCACCACCACCCTCGTCCACGCGGACCTGAAGCTGCTGGCGACCTGACCGCCCGCTCGGTGACCGCCTCGACAGGGCTCGCCAGATCCCGCGGCGAAGCAGCACCGTCCACGGCGGACCCACCCCGCGTCTCGATCACGGCCACGACCGCACCGGCCACCAGGCCCAGCAACGCCGCGACCACAAAGCGAAGCATGATCATTCGGAAGGAGGGAAACGGCCGAACCACCTCTTCCGACCCGGCCGTGGAGGGTCCTGGCCGGCTCCTCGGGGGGGTCGGCGCAGGTTCGCCGTCGGACGGCGGGGGAACGGGCGGTGGATCCGGCATGACCCGCACCGGCCCGGAGACGGATACGTCCGGCGGGCGGGAGTCGGCCTGCGGTGGCCTGACCACCGGGGCCGGGAACGGCGGTGAGCTCGAGCGGAGAGTCGACGCCCCTTGGAACCCGGGAACCGCCTGGCTCTGGTCCGACCGGTCCTCGAACGGCGAGGACGCCGTGGACCCTGTGGACGTCGTCCAGCGTGGCACCGTGTCAAGACGGCTCTCGGGCAACGCCCACAACAGCTCGCGCAGGTCGCCGGCCGCGGGTCGGCCAGCACTCTCCTTGTTCAGGCAGCGTGTGAGCAGCGCCCACGCCTCGTCGGACACGTGGAGGGGTCGCTCCGGCTCGGTATTGACGTGCGACTGGACACCGTCATCCAGCACGCCCCGGAACGGCAGGCGGCCGGCCAGCATCTCGTACATCACGACGCCGAACGCATAGACGTCAACCGCCGGTGTGGCCGGGATGTGACCCTCGAGCTGTTCCGGGGCCATGTATGGCACGGTGCCGGGCTGTCTGCCGGAGGTCGTCATTCCGGTCAGATCGAGGATCTTGGCGATGCCGAGGTCGGCGAGTCGGAGCATCGGCGGGTCATCCCGCTCCAGCAGCAGGTTCTCCGGCTTGACATCACGGTGCACCACCCGCTGCTGGTGCAGATAGGCCAGGGCCGAGGCGAGCTGCCGGAGCACTGCGATATACCAGGACGTCGCCATCGGGATGTTGGTCACGAATGTGCGCAGGTCATGACCGCAGAGCGGCATGACCAGCGCGGTGCACTCGTCTTCAGCGACGATGTCGAGGGCGGGTACGAGGTGGGCATGAGTCAACTCGGCCAGCAGCCCGAACTCCTGGCGGAACCGGCGGGCGGCGTTCCCACGTGCGTGCAGCTCAGGCCTGAGCTCCTTGACGGCCACCGGCCTGCCGAGTTCGTCCACGGCACGCCACACCACCCCGTTACCCCCGGCCCCGAGCTGGGTCTGGAGGCGATACCGGCCGATCACGCGGCTCTCGGCGGCCGGGCGGGAGCCTGTCAGGCCCTCCCTGCGACCCGAGGCCCTGCTCCGCCCTGATTCCGGGGGCCGTCCGGGAACGGCGCCGCCGCGCGGGAGTGAGTCCAGCTCCCCGGCCAGTCCGGCGATGTCCGCCGGCCGCTCCGCGAGAAGCGGTGCCAGCATCCGGCGGACCAGGGTGGCCAGCCCGTCCGGAATGTCGTCGCGGGAGAGCGGAGGCAGCCGCTGCTCAGCGTGATCCTGTGGGTCCCGGTAGGGAGGCCACCCGCTGAGCAGCGTCCACAGGACGGAGCCGAGCATGTAGACATCGGCGCTGGCCGTCCACGGGCCGGCCCCGGCCGCCTTGGGCGGGCTGTGCACCACCGGTCCGGTTGCGGTCACCTCGTCCAGTACGTCAAACCGGGGTCCGGTCAGTGCGATGCCACCGTCCGCACGCAACAACAGGTTTCCCGGGGTGATGTTGCCGTGCATCACGCCCTGCTCGTGCAGCAGGGAGAGCGCTGAGAGCACCGCCCGGCCGGCCGAGACAACGAGATCCAGCGGCAGGGGGCCCACGGCGGCCAACTCGTCGGCCAGTGAGCGCTCCAGGCGGGGAGTGACAAGGTAGATCCAGCCTTCGCTGGTGACACCGGCGTCCAACAGCGGGACGAGCGTCGGGTCCGGGGTCAGGATGCGCACCTGCTGGGCGCGGTCACCGAGGCGTTGCCGGCCCGACCAGTCGAGACGTTTGTCGATCAGGTGGACGACCACGCGCTGGTCGTTGTCCACCCGAACACCCGCGCGGAGCGGTCCTCGGCGCCCATGCACCAGCGTCTCGGCGAGGCGATATCCCGGGACTTCGATCATCGCCCCCCCATCATCGCCGGTGCCCACGTCGACCGAAGGCTGGCCGCCGGGTCCATCCGCCGCCCTGGGCCGGCCGGTCCCGACCAGTCGCTCCGGAGCCGCACACAAGGTGCCGCGCAGCCACCACTACTCCCCTTGTGATTCCAGTGTGGATCCGTGACCGGTCATGCCCGATGACAGCAGCACCCGCTTACCGGAAAATGCCAGGTCATCAGGACACGACAGATGCAGCAGCTCACCATTCCGCGTCGCGACCGCATTGACCATTGCATCAACAACGACACGAGCTGTGTCGGCAGTGGTTGTCGGCCGCGGATCCCGACACCCTGGGCACGCTGCCTCTGCCATCGTGACCACCTCTCGTCACCCGTTACCTTCCACGGGGACCGACCCATTTTAGAGGCCCACCCGCCGCTGCTTTCCGATGGGTCCCCGGTGCAACGGGACGCGGTCGGGCTAATCTCCCGGAAGGCCGTCCAGAGGTATGCACACGGAATTCGTGTGCAGTCCGGCCCCTGAGAGTCGAGGCAGCGGCCGCCGGAGGGAGATCACCGTCAATGGGTGCCACGCGCCACCGCGCCGGGCGTCGCCGGGTCTCGCCGCGCCGCGCTGGAATCGCCCGCCCGCTGGCCTCCTCCCTTCTCGTCGTGGCCCTGGTGACTGTCATGCTGGTAGCCGCCGGTGTCGGTCACCACGCCGTCAGTGCGATGATCACCGACCGGCACACAACCGATGACCGTCCGGGAGCCGTGGGCGGTAACCCGACAGCGGGCGTCGACGCCGAGCCCGCTGCCGGCAGGTCCGCGCCCCCGGGCAGGGCACAAGCGGCGGGCTCGTCGCGTGGCCCCGACGCGGGGCCTGTGGGCAGCCCCGCCCCTTCCGCTCCCGCGCCACAGGGCGTCGCCGGCGCACCGGTCGCGCCCTCCACGCCCGCATCCCAGTCCCCCGCCAGCGGAACGGCCACGCCTGGGCGGCCCACCACCACCGCCCCGCCCGCCGCCGCCGCCAGCTCGCCCTCGGTACGCGGTGCGATCACCTCACCCGGCTCGGGCGCGCGGGTGCAGCGGTGCGCCATCGTCTCCGGGACGTCCAGTGGTCTGCCTGCCGGCAAGACCCTGATTCTCGCCATGAGCAATCTGGACAACAACGATCCCGAGAAGTACATCGCCGATGTGTCTGCCACCGGGCGCTCGGGCGGGCTGTCGTCCTGGCAGGGCAGGCAGTGGTTCGGCTCGGACGACAGCGAGGGACAGCGGTACCGGGTCGAGCTGATGATGGTCGACACGGCCGCCAACGACCGCCGGGATGACCTCGACCGCCTCAGCAGCCTGACCGGCCCCAAAGAGGTCCTGGCCTGGGTCGATGTGGAGCGTGTCCGCGGCGGTACCGACAGCGACTGCGGGTGACCCGGCTACTCCCCCGGCGGAATCCACACCCTCGACCAGCCTCTCCAGGATCGCGGCCGAGGGAGTTTCGGCCGGTGAAGGTGGCCTGCGACACAACACGGTATGTCTGGCTGTCGCGCAGGCAAAGCAGCATCAGTACTCGCACGACCGGAATCCGGGGGGCCGTATGACCAGCCCGTCGTCTCAGCCGCTGCTGCGCGACGTCATCGACATCCCGGAGCGGACGTCGGACAGCGACTTCGTCCTCAAGCTCACCGAGGGTGTCGCCGACGCGGCCGGCTGATCCGCACCTTCGCCGAGGAGCTGGCGAAGAAGGCCCAGGACCATCTCACGGCGACGCGGGACCTGGTGACCGCGCTGGAGGCACACGCCGCCGATCTCGGTCTCGACCCACGGACCGGGTGTGCCATGGAGCCCGCCGGAGCCACCACGGGACGTCTTCGGACCGCCCGGGCCGCCCATGACCTCGTTGCGGCCCTGGACGGGCCGAAGGCCGGCACGGAAATCGTCACACGGCTGGGCGCATGCCGATCTCGCGGGTCCGGCGGAGCGGCTCGCGCGCAGCATCAGCCGCGCCGCGGCCGTCGCCGGCGCCGTCCGGCTCGGCCTGACCGAGCTGGGTCTCGGTGCCGCCGACCTGGACATCGCCACGCTGCTGCGCTGGACGACGGTTCCCGGGGCGACCGAGGCCTTCCGCCGGCTCGGCGACGACGACGGACAGGTCGTCGAGTCCGGTCGGCACGCCGACCTCCTCGCCGCCGGCGGCCGTTACGCCACCTTCCGGGACCAGCGCTCACGGGCACGCGGCCGGCGGCTCCGTTCAGCAGCGGAGACCGACGGCACGCGTACTGCCGCCGCCGTCGGTCAGGCGCCGCCGGCGGCCCCGCCCCACCGGCCCGCTCACCGGCCCCGGCCGGCGCACCCGCAGGGCCGACCGCATCCCGATAGGTGGGGGAAGAGTTCGATGTCGGACAGGACTCGTAGGCACCATGGCCAGATGGACACCGACCCGCTGATGTACGTGACCGAGGTGGCTAATCGCCTGTGCCTGACACCCTCGTCATGGCGTGCCTACGTCGCGGACGGAACCGCACCGCCGCCTGACGACCCTGACCTCGAGCGGCCCGCCAACCGGCGCCGTCCGCGCTGGCGCGCCTCGACCGTGGACGCGTGGCGTGAGCAGTGGCGTCCCCGCATCCGATCGCAGGGTGCGCAGGCAGCCACAACATCGGGTGAGGCCGGGGAGCCGACCAGCCCCCGCTGACCCCCGGGGCGCGCGGGCCTCATCCTGGATGAACGCCGTCGCGGAGATCGACGGCCACATCGCCATCATCGCTGCCAGACGGCCACCACCGCACGGATTGGCCCTGCATCTCCGCACGCAGGCAGAATCCTCTCCCTGGCCGTCAGCCGTGCATGCTCATCATCAGGGCCCGATACTCGTCGAACGGTCCGAGCCCGGCGGCGGCTCGCCGTTCGTCGAGACGGTCAGGCTCGGCGATCGGCTGGGGCTGCACCTCACCCAGGCCGTCGGCTCCCCACCAGAACTGAGTGCCGTAGAGCTGGAGATCGCCACGGCCGCACCGAACCCGGTCCACCAGCCCGACGCATCGCCTGGTCAGCCTCGACCCGCCGCGCCAACTCCGCCCGCAACGCCTCATCCATATGATCAGCGTGCCCACGCTGCGACACAGGCGATGCGCGATGACCGGCCACGATCGTCCAGCGATCGCCGGGTGGACGCAGCGCTCGCCGCACGCGGCGAGTACCTCGCCCGCCGCGACGGCGTCGGCTGCGTGGCCGTCACGGCTGCCTGACCAGGATGGCCCGGGTGTAGAGCAGGTCGAAGCCGGCCCGCTGCGCGTTCTGCTGGGACTTCGAGCCCGGCTGGGTCGTGACGACGGCCAGGTCACAGCCGGCCGCCTCGGCGTCGGCGAGCCGGGCCGCGAGCAGCGCGGTCTGGATGCCCCGGCGGCGATGTGCCGGCGCCGTAGCGGCGCCGGTGAGCTGCGCGATCCCGTCGCGCATCCGCATGCTGGCCCC
Source organism: Parafrankia sp. FMc2 (assembly GCF_041008525.1). Lineage (NCBI taxonomy): Bacteria > Bacillati > Actinomycetota > Actinomycetes > Frankiales > Frankiaceae > Parafrankia > Parafrankia sp. FMc2. Next base: position 81,465 of record NZ_JBFLUG010000017.1, read on the forward strand.
GCCGGCGAGCACACCGCCGCGGAACGCGGCGTAGCGCGCGGCCTGGGCGGCCCCCGCGAGGTCGCGCACGGCTCCCCTCACGACCTCGCGCGGGAACTCCTCATGGGACGGGACTCCCTGCGTGTCGGGATGGGCGACCCCGTCGACGACGACGTCGAGCCATCGTTCGAGCTCGGCTTCCTCGCTGGTCCGGATGTCGATGCCTTCCGGAGTGTCGCCGCCTTCCGGAGTGTCGCCGCCGCTGCTCGCGTCGAGCGCGAGGCCAAGCACATTCTCGAACGAGACGAGCCGATAGCCACGCTCCGTCAGAACTGTGCCGATCGTCGGGTCGGCGAGATGCGCGAGCTCGACCTGCGTGGGCACGCCATACGCGGTGAACGCCCGTTCGATCTCGTCCAGCTCGGCCGCGCTCGGCGCGTCGCCGAAGCCGAGCCCCGCGACCTTGTTGAACGGCGAGTCCGCCTCGGCGAAGCTCGCCACCCCGCCGGCGACAGGCCGGACGAGTCCCGCGGCGTCGCCGCGCCGGTGGCGGGTGGCGGTGCTCGCGGCGGCGATCAGCTGAGCCTCGGCCCGCTCGATGCGCGCGGCCAGCGTGGTGTCACAGAACAGTGGCACGCGACGGGCGGTGACCGGTGGCCGGGACCGCGCGGTTCTCATCATCGTGTCTGCCTTCCGCGGTGCCGGTCGGGTGCTCAGCTCGGGCTGCCGGTGGTGGCGTCCATGACGAGGACGGCGAGTTCCCGGGCGCGCCGCGCGGGCCCCTGAGTGCCAAGCGCGGCGGTCGACGCGTAGAGCCCTTCGATGACCAACGCGAGGCGATCAGAGATGGCCTCGGCGGCCGCGGTGTCGCGATCAGGTAGCTCGCGGGCGAGCTCGTGCAGCCTGCCTCGGACCCAGGCCTTCACCGCCTGGGCACTCGCGTGCGCCGCTGACGTCGGATCGGGGTACTCGGCGAGCACCATGAGGAACGGGCAGCCGCGGAACGCCTCGGCCCCGGTGACGGTGACCAGCGCGTCGAACATCGCCAGGATGCGGTCGCGCGCCGGGCACCGCGGGTCGGACGTCAGCGACTCGATCCAGTCCCGGTAGCCGGCGGCGTAGCGGTCCACGTAGGCCGCGACCAGCTCGTCCTTGGACCGGAACAGGCGGTACAGCGTCGTCGGGGCGACACCGGCCGCGGCCGCGATCCGGTCGACCCCGGTCGCGGTGATCCCATGCCGGTAGAAGAGGTCCTCGGCCGCGTCCAGGATCTGGTTCCGGGTCTCGGCGGCCGGGCGGCGGGTGCGCGCGGGAGCTGGGGGCCGAATCACGGTTGCCATGTTAGGGAACGTTCCCTAACATGGCAAACCGCCGCCGACCAAGGGGTCCGAACGATGCTCGCCATCCCCACTCCCACTGCCACCGGGCCGCGGGCCGGCCACGCGCTGGCCCGGCGGCTTCGGCCGCTCCAGGTCGGGGTGGCGCTGCAGAACATGCTGCTGTGGGTCCCGGTCGAGAAGATGTTCATGACGCAGATCGGTTTCGACGCCGCGGCGATCGCGCTGGTCGCGGCGGTCTACGCCACCGTCGCGCCGGTGCTGGAGGTGCCCTTCGGCATCCTCGCCGACCGGTGGAGCCGGACCGGGATGATGATCCTCGCGACCCTGGCACTGGCGGCCAGCTCCGCGGTCGGCGGCCTCAGCACCACACCGGCGGCCTACATCGCCGCAGCGGGCCTGCTCGGCGTCTTCTTCGCCCTCAACTCCGGCACCGTGGAGAGCATCATCTACGACACGGTCGTCGAGGAGACCGGCTCGGGCGACGGGTACGAACGCTGGATCGGCCGGGTGCACGTCGTCGAGGCGACCGCGCTGGTCCTCAGCGCGATCCTGGGCGGGCTGCTCGCCGCGCTCACCTCGGCCCGGGTCACCTACTTTGCCACCGTCCCGCTCGTCACAGCCGCGGTCATCGCGTTCCAGCGCTGCCGCGAGCCGCGGCTGCACCGACACACCGAACGTGCCACCTTCCAGCGGCAGGCCCTGGCCACCGTCCGCGCGCTGACCACCGACCGCGCGGCCCGCCCGGTCGCGCTACTCACCGCCCTCACGGCCGTCGTCACCATGATGGTCTTCGAGTTCGGGCCCCTGTGGCTCGTCTCGCTGCACGCACCGGCCGCGCTGTACGGGCCCTACTGGGCCGTACTCGTCTCGGCCGGAGGCCTGGGCGGCTGGCTTGCCTTCCGGACCCGGCTCGACCGCCCGGCCCTGGCTGTCGGGCTCGGCGCCTCGCTGGTGCTCGCGGCCCTCCTGCCGGTACTCAGCCACGCCCTCCCCGTCGTCATCGCCGGCCAGGTTCTCGTCGCCCTGGCAGCCGCGATGATCGGCATCCGGGCTGGCCGGCTGCTCCACGACGCGGTCGGCGCGCACCTGCGGGCCGGCGTCTCGTCCGGCGCCGGCACCCTGTCCTGGCTGATCTTCCTGCCGGTCTCCGTCCTGTTCGGGCAGCTCTGCCGCGCCCACGGCGTACAGACCGCTGGTCTGTTGATCGCGCTGCTCGCCCTCTCAGTAGCCGCGCTGCTGGCACACGCGGCCCGCCAGCCGTCACCAGCCGTTTCCGCCGGCCGCCAGGCCGCCGAGCCCACCGGCGAGCCGATTCCCGCCGCCGGCTGAGCTGAGGCGAACGCGACACGGCAGCGCGTTCTCCGCGCGGCGGACCGGAGGTTCAGGCGGCCGGGTTCCAGCGGGTGATGACATCGAGGGTGGGCGCGGTCGCGGTGCCGCGCGGCTCGGCGACGAGGCCGGCGGACTCGGCCACGTCGGCCACGTCGTCGATGGTCTTCACCAGGCGGCCGGCGGCTTCGGCGAGCAGGAGTGCGCGGGTCAGCAGGCCCTTGGTCTGCTTCGCCTGGTAGCTGAGCGGACGGCGGGCCCAGCGCCCGTCGACGAGTTTCTCGGTCAGGGCACGCACGGGCAGGGCGCTGGCGCGGATCGGTCCGGAAAGGGATGGCACGGTCACGTAGTCCGACGAGCGGAGGTCCACGACGAGGTGCTCGCCGACGGAGCCAACGGTGCCGACGGTGCCGACGGGCCCGACGGCGTCCGGGGCGCAGGTGAGCAGGTCGGGCAGGGCTGGTGCGAGCCGGGCGCGCCAGAAGGCCGCGAGCACGGTCGGTGTGGTGCGGCTGCCGAGGCCGGGGATCGCCGCCGCCATGGCGACCCGGTGGTCGGGCACCGGCTCGGTCGCGCCGAGGAGGCCGAACGCCCCGTTGGAGACGAACAGGGTGTGGCCGGCCACCGCTCGCGCGGCGGGTGGCAGCGCCGCCGGAGCCAGCGCCTCGTAGAGGACGCCCACGAATCGGTCGAGCGCTGGCATCGTCGGTGCGTCCAGCATCGCGGTGTTGGCGGCCAGGTCGGCCTGCGCGCGCGAGGTCGGCAGCCGCAGCGCGACGATCGCCGCGTGCGGGTCGGCCCGGCAGAACGCCGCGACCGCCCGCGCGACCTCGGCGCGGGCTCCCGCGAGTGGGCCGCAGCCGAACCCGGCCATCCGCAGTGACGGCCCGTCACCACCTTCGGTCTTCGCCTCGCTCGGCGGCAGCAGGATCCGCACCCACCCGACCTCGTCTCACGATCTCGGCATCCGGCATCCCGGCGTTCTGAGCTGCCAAGCTACGGTGGCCTCGAGGGCGACCCGGCCGGTGGCCGACGGCGCCCCGAACTGACTCTCCCAGGAATGCCCTGGGCAATGCGCCCCGCGGACCGCGCCGGACCTGCTCGACGAAGTCTTCTCGTCAAGCGGACCCGGCGCGCAGTGCCCTGATCCGATCCGTGGTCGCCACGGCCGGCATCCTGGCGTCGACCATCCATCCCACATTTCCAAGTCGTAGGTGTCCGAACTCGCCCGGCACCTCGACACCCAGGTCGAGGCGTTCCGCTCCCGACCCCTGGACTCCGGGCCGTACCGGTTCGTCCAGGCCGACGCCCTGACGATGAAGGTCCGCGAGGACGGCCGCGTCGTGAACGTCCACTGCCTGCTCGCGGTCGGCGTCAACGGCGACGGGCACCGGGAGATCCTCGGCCTCGACGTCGTGAGCAGCGAGGACGGTGCGGGCTGGCTGGCGTTCTTCCGCGGGCTGCTCGCTCGCGGCCTGACCGGGGTGCGGCTGGTGACCAGTGACGCCCCGGCTACCCGACCACATACATGACCATTCAACCAAGTGGGGAACGAAAGCCGGGCTGGCCGATTCACCACGTCGTCAGCGGCGACCAACCCGGCGAACCCTGCGGTCACAGCTCCAGCCGGGCACCAGCGAAGTGACCCGACTCACACCCTGTCACAGCAAGCGGACGCGCGGCGTCTTGATGCCCAACGTCTGGAAGAGGAGGCACGATGGCTGGGAAGACGCATGTGGTCGTGATCGGCGGCGGGTACGCGGGCGTGATGGCCGCGAACCGGCTGGCGCAGCGCGACGACGTGACCGTGATGCTGATCAACACCCGCCCGGACTTTGTCCACCGGGTCCGCCTGCACCAGCTGGTGGCCAGGTCCGGCGAGGCGGTCGTCGCCTACCAGGACGTCCTGGCCGACGGTGTCCGGCTGGTGGTCGGCACCGTGACCCGAATCGCCGCGGCCGAGCGCAGCGTGACACTGGCGGCCGACGGCACGTTCGCCTACGACTACCTGATCTACGCCGTGGGCAGCGGCAGCGCCGAACCGAGCGTGCCAGGGGCGGCCGAGTTCGCCTACCCGATCTACATCCTGGAGGACGCCCAGCGGCTGCGGACGGCCCTGGACGCCAGGCCCGCGACGGCCCCTGTGACGGTGGTAGGCGCTGGTCCCAGCGGCATCGAGACTGCCGCCGAGCTGGCGGAGCAGGGCCGCCGGGTGACCCTGGTCTGCGGCGGCGTTCTCGGCCCGTACCTGCACACCCGGGGCCGGCGCTCGGTCGCGGAGCGGTTGGCCAAGCTCGGTGTGACGTTCGTCGACGGCTCCGACGCGAAGGTTACGGCGGTGACCCGCGACGCGGTGCGTCTCGCGAACGGGCGTGAGCTGCCCAGTGAGGTCACCGTCTGGACGGTCGGCTTCGGTGTGCCGGACCTGGCCGCGCGCAGCGGGCTGAGCACCGACGCCGTGGGCCGCCTGCTCACGGACGAGACGCTGACGAGCGTGGACGATGCGCGCATCCTCGCGGCCGGGGACGCGGCGGCACCGTCGAACCTGCCGCTGCGGATGAGCTGCCTGAACGCGATGCCACTGGCCGCGCGAGCCGCGGACACCGTGCTCAGCCGGCTCGCTGGTGAGCAGCCGGAGAACCTCCACCAGTCGATGTACGCCCAGTGCATCAGCCTGGGCCGAAGCGCGGGCATCTACCAGGTCGCCAACAGGTCCGACGTCGCGGTCGGGCTGCACATCGACGATGGCCTGGGCGCCAAGATCAAGGAAAAGGTCTGCACGGGCATCCTCGATCACATGGCCAAAGAGGCGCGCAAGCCTGGTTCGTTCCGACTGCACCGCATTCCCGGCGGCGTCGCCAAGCGCCAGCAGCAGCTGCGCGCCAACCGCGCCGAGGCACCGGCCGACGCCGATCGGGCTGTCTGACCGGTACGTGCTGAGAGGATCTTGCTGTGGACGCACGCGAACGCGGTCGGCCGCCGGGGTCGACCGCGAGAGACGAGGACATGGGACGAGAGACGAGAGACGACGTCACAGGCCCGGCGACCGAGGCGTTCCTCGCCCACCGCAACCTGCTCTTCACCGTCGCCTACGAGGTACTCGGATCGGCGGCCGACGCGGAAGACGTCCTGCAGGAGACCTGGCTGGGGTGGGTCAAGGTCGACCTGGCCCAGGTGCGCAACCAGCGCGCCTACCTGGTGCTGATCACCACCAGAAAGGCGCTCGACCGACTGCGCGCCGTGAAGCGCCGCCGGGAGGCGTACGTCGGCCCCTGGCTGCCCGAGCCACTGCTCACCGCGCCGGACGTGGCCGAGGACGTCGAGCTCGCCGAGAGCGTGTCGATGGCGCTGATGCTCGTCCTCGAAACGCTCTCCCCCGCCGAGCGGGCCGTCTTCGTGCTGCGCGAGGTTTTCGGTTTCGGCTACGACGAGATCGCGGACGCCGTCGACAAGAGCCCCGCGGCCGTCCGCCAGCTCGCCCACCGCGCCCGCCAGCACGTCGACGCCCGCCGCCCCCGCCAGGCGGTCTCCTTGAAGCAGAGCCAGGCGGTCCTGGAGTCGTTCCTGCTCGCGGTCAAGACTGGGGACCCGCAGGCCCTCCTGGAGGTACTCGCACCTGACGTCGTCCTGATCAGCGACGGCGGCGGCATCAAACACGCCGCGCTGCGGCCGGTCCTCGGTGCCGCGCAGGTGGCCCGCATGTTCGCCGGCGGCCTCGGCAAGGTCCAAGGCACGCTCACCGCCGAATCGACCGTGATCAACGGCAACCCGGCACTCCTCATCCGCCTGGATGGCGAGATCGACGGCGTCATGGCGATCCGTATCGAGGACGCCCGCATCACCGGCCTCTACTACGTCCGCAACCCGGAGAAACTGTCCCACCTCACATTTGCGACCCCGCTCACTCTGCACTGAACACACCGAACCGCAGTCCTGCGGGCCCTGGAGCGTTCCCGCTTTTGTAGACAAGCCTAACTATGCCGCACGGAGGTCTCGTCCGTCAAATTCTTCCTCGAACTCGATGGGGGTGAGGTAACCGATTGCGGAGTGTATCCGCTGCCGGTTGTAGT
>NZ_JBFLUG010000180.1:0-11687 GCF_041008525.1 Parafrankia sp. FMc2
TGCAACGACTCCCGCGGATCCTTGTCCCGCGACACCCGCCCCTCGAACATCCCCACCTCGTCGCGGCGCACCACCACACCCCGGTACGACGCCGGAACCGGCAACGCGGCGAACTCCGCCCGCCGCTCCGCCGACCGCGGCGAACCGGCCATCACTGCTTCGACAATGCGCTTCATGTGCTGTCCGGCTCCGTCCCTCAGACGCCGAGATGGCGTGCGATCAGCATTTTCTGGACCTCGCTGGTGCCCTCGCCGATCTCGAGGATCTTCGAGTCGCGCCAGTGCCGGGCAACCGGGTACTCGTTCATGAACCCGTAGCCGCCGTGGATCTGCGTGGCCTCGCGGGCGTTCGTCACCGCTGCCTCGGAGGAGAACAGCTTCGCCATCGCCGCCTCCTTCTTGAACGGCAGGCCGGCGAGCATCCGCCGGGCAGCGTCGTAGTAGGCGGTCCGGGCGACGTAGGTGCGCGTCTCCATCTCGGCGAGCTTGAAGGCGATCGCCTGGTTCCGGGCGATCGGGGCGCCGAACGCCTCGCGCTCCTTCGCGTACTTCACGCTCTCGTCGACACAGGCCTGAGCAAGCCCCACCGACAGTGCCGAGATGGCGATCCGGCCCTCGTCGAGAATCGACAGGAAGTTCGCGTAGCCGCGACCCTGCTCGCCGAGCAGGTTCGCCGCCGGAACATGGACGTCCTGGAACGACAGCGGCCGGGTGTCGGAGGCGTGCCAGCCCACCTTGGAATAGGGCGCGCCGGCGCTGAATCCCGGCGTCGGAACCGGGACGATGATGGAGGAGATCTGCGGCCGGCCGTTCACCGGCTCACCGGTCACCGCGGTCACCGTCACCACCCGGGTGATGTCGGTGCCGGAGTTGGTGATGAACGCCTTGGCACCGTTGATCACCCATTCGCCGTCGACGAGCCGGGCGGTGGTCCGGGTGCCCCCGGCGTCACTGCCGGCACCCGGCTCGGTCAGGCCGAAGGCACCCAGCGCCCGGCCACTGGCCAGCACCGGCAGCCACTCCTCGCGCTGCGCCTCGGTGCCGAACCGGTAGATCGGCATCGCGCCGAGGCCGACCCCGGCCTCGAGGGTGATCGCCACCGAGGAGTCGGCGCGGGCCAGCTCCTCGATCGCCAGGCAGAGCGCGAAGTAGTCAGCGCCCTGCCCGCCGTAGGACTCGGGGAACGGCAGGCCGAACAGACCCATCTCCCCCATCTGCGCGATGACCTCGTACGGGAAGGTCTTCGCCTCGTCGTGACCGGCCGCCGCCGGGGCGACCACCTCGCGGGCGAACTCCTCGACCGTCTTGCGCAGGCTCTCGTGTTCCTCGCTCAACCGGTAGTCGGCCATGGTCCTTCTCCTTCTTCGGGTCAGTGGCCCGGGGTCAGTGGCCCGCGCCGGTGGGCACGGCCGCACGCTCGGCGCCGGCTCCCGGATCGGCCTCGGCCGCGGGCTCGACCACCGCCAGCAGCGCGTCGAGCGCCACCGAGTCACCCACCCGGACCAGTACGTCCTTCACCTGGCCGGCCACCGCCGCCACCACGGTGTGTTCCATCTTCATCGCCTCGACGACCACCAGCGGAGCGCCGGGTTCGACGGTGTCCCCGGCGGTGGCACGGACGTCCACGACGATGCCCGGCATCGGGCTGCGCGCCTCGCCGCCCCGCTCGCCGCTCGCGCCGTCGCCGTCGCGCTCGGCCCGGCGCTCGGCCAGTGCCCAGGCAGAGCCACCGGCGCCGACCCAGACGGTGTCGCCGGACACCGCGACCTGCCAGCGACGGGCCTGGCCGTCCACGGTCACCAGCGCCTCCGCCGGCAGGCCGGCACCCACGGCCGGCAGCCAGGTCAGGTCCGCGGGGCGGGGTCGGCCGTCACCGAGGCGTACCAGCAGCCCGCCGTCAGCCTCCCGCAGGACCGCGACCTCGTGTGCCGGGCCGCTGGACGTGCCCGCTCCGGCCACCGACCAGCGCGACCAGGCCGGTCCGCCCACCCGCCAGCCCGACGGGATGTCCCACGGGTCGACCAGCGGGCCGGTCGGGACCATGCCCACCGCGCTCACCAGGCCGAACACCTCCAGTGCCGCCTCCAGCACCGGCTCGCCCGCCGGCCGCGGGGCGCGCACCGCCCCCTCGACTGCCTCGGCGGCCTCCCCGCGACCGGCGCTGTCCGCGTCCGGGGAGGTCAGCGCCTCGAGGTGGCGCTCGACCAGGCCGGTGTCGAGCCGGCCGGCGCGGGTGTCGGGATGCCCGATCAGCCGCCGCAGGAAGGCGATGTTCGTGGTCACGCCCAGCAGCGTGGTGCCGGCCAGCGCCGTGTCGAGGCGGGCGAGCGCTCCGGCCCGGTCGGGTGCCCAGGCGACGACCTTGGCGAGCATCGGGTCGTAGGTCGCGGCGACCTGCGAGCCGGGCTGCAGCCCGGAGTCGACCCGCACCCCCGGGCCGCTGGGCTCACGCAGCGCGAGGACATCCCCGCCGGTGGGCAGAAAGCCGCGGGACGGGTCCTCGGCGTAGACCCGGGCCTCGACCGCGTGGCCGGTGAGGGCGATCTCGTCCTGGGTGTGCCGCAGCCGCTCGCCCGCGGCGACCCGCAGCTGCTCGGCGACGAGGTCGACGCCGGTCACCAGCTCGGTGACCGGGTGCTCGACCTGCAGCCGGGTGTTCATCTCCATGAAGAAGAACTCGTCCGGACGGTGGGTGCTGACCACGAACTCCACCGTGCCGGCGCCCGCGTAGCCGACGGCGGCGGCGACGTCCACCGCCGCGCCGCCGATGCGGGCCCGGGTCGCCGCGTCCAGGAGCACCGAGGGGGCCTCCTCGATGATCTTCTGGTGCCGCCGCTGCAGGCTGCACTCGCGCTCACCGAGGTGGATGACGTTGCCGTGGGTGTCGGCGAGGATCTGCACCTCGATGTGGCGGGGGGTGTCGACGAAGCGCTCGACGAACAGCGTGTCGTCGCCGAAGGAGGCGGCCGCCTCCCGCCGGGCCGAGCGCAGCGCCTCGGGCAGGTCCGCGGGGTCGCGGACGAGCCGCATGCCCTTGCCGCCGCCGCCGGCCGCCGGCTTGACCAGGACCGGGTACCCGATCTCGGTCGAGGCGGCGACGAGGTCGTCGTCCGACATGCCCGGCTCGATCCGACCGGGAACGACGGGAACGCCCGCCGCCGCCACGGTGCGCTTGGCGGCGATCTTGTTGCCCATCAGGTCGACGACCTCCGCCGACGGGCCCACGAAGACCACGCCGGCGGCGGCGCAGGCCCGGGCGAACGCCGGGTTCTCGGCGAGGAAGCCGTACCCGGGGTGGATCGCCTGCGCGCCCGTGGCCGCCGCCGCGGCGAGCACCCGCTCGATGTTGAGGTAGGAGTCGAGCGCCCGGGCCGGACCCAGGCGCACCGCGACGTCAGCCTCGGCGACGTGGCGGGCGTCCGCGTCGGCGTCGGAGTAGACCGCCACCGACCGGACGCCGAGCTCGCGCAGGGTCCGGATCACCCGGACCGCGATCTCACCGCGATTGGCGACGAGCACCGTGTGGAACATCGACCCTCACATCCGGAAGACGCCGTAGCCGACCGGCTCCAGCGGTGCGTTCGCCGCGGCCGACAGGGCCAGACCCAGCACGGTGCGGGTGTCCGCCGGGTCGATCACGCCGTCGTCCCAGAGCCTGGCGGTGGCGTAGTAGGGGTTGCCCTGCCGCTCGTACTGCTCGCGGATCGGGGACTCGAACGCTGCCTGCTCGTCAGCGGACCACTCCCCGCCGCGGGCCTCGATCGCGTCGCGGCGGACCGTGGAGAGCACGGCCGCGGCCTGGTCGCCACCCATCACCGAGATGCGGGCGTTGGGCCAGGTCCACAGGAAACGCGGCGAGTAGGCGCGGCCGCACATCGAGTAGTTGCCCGCGCCGAAGGAGCCACCGATCACCACGGTGAACTTCGGTACCCGGGCGCAGGCCACGGCGGTGACCATCTTCGCGCCGTGCTTGGCGATACCACCGGCCTCGTAGTCGCGGCCGACCATGAAACCGGTGATGTTCTGCAGGAACAGCAGCGGGATCTGCCGCCGGTCGCACAGTTCGATGAAGTGGGCGCCCTTGAGCGCCGACTCCCCGAACAGCACACCGTTGTTGGCGATGATGCCCACCGGATGTCCGTGCAGGCGGGCGACCCCGGTGACCAGGGTCGAGCCGTACTCCTTCTTGAACTCGGCGAAGCGGCTCCCGTCCACCAGCCGGGCGATCACCTCGCGGACGTCGTAGGGAGTGCGCGGGTCCGCCGGGACGACCGAGTACAGCTCGGAGGACGGGTAGAGCGGCTCCTCGGTCGGCACCACCTCCCAGGGCCGCGGCGGGCGCGGCGCGAGCTCACCGACGATCCGCCGGACGATGGCGAGCGCGTCGGCGTCGTCGGCGGCCAGGTGGTCGGTGACACCTGACTTCCGCGAGTGCAGCAGGCCGCCGCCGAGGTCCTCGGCGCTGACGACCTCGCCGGTGGCCGCCTTCACCAGCGGCGGACCCCCCAGGAAGATCGTCCCCTGGTTGCGGACGATCACCGCTTCGTCGCTCATCGCCGGGACGTAGGCGCCGCCGGCGGTGCACGAGCCGAGCACCGCGGCGATCTGGGCGATGCCCTGCGCCGACATCGTGGCCTGGTTGAAGAAGATCCGGCCGAAGTGCTCCCGGTCCGGGAAGACCTCGTCCTGGCGGGGCAGGAAGGCGCCGCCGGAGTCGACCAGGTAGACGCAGGGAAGCCGGTTGTGCAGCGCGACCTCCTGGGCGCGCAGGTGCTTCTTCACGGTCACCGGGTAGTAGGTGCCGCCCTTGACCGTGGCGTCGTTGACGACGATGACGCACTCGCGGCCGGAGACCCGGCCGACCCCGGTGATCATCCCGGCGCCGGGCGCCTCGCCGTCGTACATCCCGTCGGCGGCCAGCGCGGACAGCTCCAGGAACGGGCTGCCCCGGTCGAGGAGGGTGTCCAGCCGGTCACGGGGCAGCAGCTTGCCCCGCTCGACGTGCCGCCGGCGCGCGGTCTCCGACCCGCCGGCGGCGGTGACCGCCAGCTTGCCCCGAAGTTCGTCCACCAGCTCCGTGAAGGCGGCGGCGTTGTGACGTGCGGGATCGCCCTTGACATCGACCAGGCTGCGCAGGGGTTCGGCGGGCTCCGCCCGCACCCGGGAAGCCGGCCGGCCGATGTTAGCGTCGACTAACATGCGACGGAGGCTAGCGGCACTCGGCCGCCGTGTCGAGGTGAAGCCCGTGACGGGCCCGTGGACGCCGCCCCGGCGGGCCGACATCCGACCTGTCGCCCCGCCGGGCCGTGTCGGCCCGGCGGGGCGACAGCACCGCCTAGAGGCGCGGGCCCACCACGACGGTCGGGACGCTCGTGTTCGCGCCGTTACTGAGCACGTTGTGCACCACGCGGACCAGTTCGTCCACGGGCAGGAACGAGTTGGTGATGTAGCCACGGCTGACCCAGGTGGGGTGCACCTCCATCACCAGGCCCCGATCCCAGCCGGAGGAGAACTCCGTCGCCGAGTCGCCCTCGCCGCCGACACAGTTCCCGACGACGATCCGGGTGAAGCCGACCTTCGGGTGCTCGCCCTGCCAGGCCTGGACCAGCTTGTCAAGCGCGGCCTTGCTCACCGCGTATGCACCGAGGCCCGGCCACGGATCGGTTATCGAGGCACTGACGGTCGAAAGATAGGCCGCGGTACCACCGGACTCGGTGAGATGCGGAATCGCCGCGGCGGTGATCAGCGAAGCACCGATCACATTGGTGGCGAAGGTGCTGTGCCAGAGTTCGGCACTGATATCGGTAAGACGGGAAAGCGGGCCCACTCCGGGTGAGTAGACCAGCGCGTCGATACCGCCGAGGCCCTCGGCCGCCTCGGCTATCGCCCGCTGGCAGGACTCCTGGTCGGTGACGTCGCACGTGATCGCGAGCGTTCCCGACCCGGCCTCCTTGGCCGCGTCGACCAGGCGGTCCTGCCGCCGAGCCAGTAACGCGGTCGAGGCGCCCAGCCGCGCGAGGCCGACGCCGATACTGCGACCCAGTCCGCTCGACGCTCCGACAACTACTGTCCGCATCGCTCCACTCCATGATCCACAAGGTTTGACGACGCTGGTGGGCGCCTTATCAGGACGGACGGTACAGCAGGGGCCGAAGCGCCGCGTAGCGGCGCGGATCCCGTGTGGGACCGGGGCGGACTGACGCGGATCAGTGGGGTGCACGCCGCAGTCGAACCGCGCGCCACGAGGGCAACCCCGGCGCTGACAACCCACCATGCGACCAACCCCGCGGCCAACCCCGCGACCGAGGCCGCGGAAGCACCATCACCAGACGGCGGAACGAGTCAAATTGGCCACCGGCCACCTAGTATAGTCGCGGAACTTGACCCTGCCACCAGGAACCACAGTCTCCACGACACCTGCCCGTACAAAGTGGGCCGGCCCCGGCGAGAAGGAATACGGGCCGCCCCCCAGCTGAAGGAGAATGCATTGTCGACGGCCGCGCCGGCTGACCGCGAGAAGCCGAACGGGCCACGCTCGCGCAAGGGCGCGGCGACCCGGGCCCGAATCCTCGACGCAGCGAAGACCGTCTTCGAGAACGACGGCTTCCTGGAGGCCAGGATATCGGACATCGCGGAGCAGGCCGGCCTGTCGCACGGTTCTTTCTACCATTACTTCGACTCGAAGGAACAGATTTTTCGCGAGGTCGCGAAGGAGATGAGCGACCTGCTCAACGCCCCACTGAGCACGTCCATCTTCATTCCGTCGTCGACCGCACCGCCGCGGGAGCGCATCCGCGACGGAATCCGGCGCTATCTTGAGAGCTACCGGGCGGAGGCCCGGATCATCGGCGTCATCGAACAGGTCACCCGGTATGACGCGCACCTCAACGGCGAGCGTTTCGAGCATCAGCAGCGTGATCGCGACCGGGTCGTCGGTTCCCTCCGCCAGCTCCAGCTCCTGGGCCTGATCGACGAGGATGTGGACCCCGCGATCGCCGCGCACTCGCTCGGCGCGATGATCTCCCGTTTCGCCGAGATGTGGTTGGTGCAGGGGCTCGTCGACACCGATTTCGAGCACGCGGTGGACCAGCTCACCCGGCTCTTCGTCAATGCGCTGCGCCTGCGCGACAGACCGGCGCACCTGTCGCACCCGTCCCACCCGGAGATCGAGTGACCCGCTCGCGTCCGAAGGTCGGCAGCCCGCCCGGTCGGTGACCGGGCGGGCTCGTCACCGGGTCAGCTGGCCCGCGGCGCGGGCACCTCCAGGACGAGGGCGCTGGCCATGCCGCCGCCCGCGCACATCGCCGACACGGCCGTGCCGCCGCCGCGGCGGCGCAGCTCGTGGATCAGCGTGATCACCTGGCGGGCGCCCGTCATGGCGATCGGGTGCCCGAGGCTGCAGCCGCTGCCCAGGAAGTTCACCCGGCTGTCGTCGATCTCCAACAGCCGCGAGGCCGCCACCGCGACCGACGCGAACGCCTCGTTGATCTCCCACAGATCGATGTCGCCGACCGACAGACCCGCGCGGCGCAGGGCCTTCGGGATCGCCAGCGTCGGCGCGATCCCCGTCTCGGCCGGGGGGACGCCCACCGACGCCCAGGCCCGCACGACCGCCAGCGGCTCGAGGCCGTGGGCGGCGGCGTACGCGCCGTCGGTGACCACCATGGCGGCGGCGCCGTCGTTCGCCCCCGCCGCGTTGCCGGCGGTGATGCTGAAGCCCTCGATCTCGGGGTGCAGCGGCTTGAGCGCGGCGAGCTTCTCCATGCTGGTCGTGCGGCGGGGGTGCTCGTCGACGGCGAAGGTGAAGCTCGTCCCGTCGCGCCGCGGCACCTCGATCGGGAAGATCTCCTCGGTGAAGCTGCCGGCGTCGATGCCGGCGACGGCGCGCTGGTGCGAGCGCAGCGCCCAGGCGTCCATCTCCTCCCGGGTCACCCCCGCCTTCACCGCGGCGTTCCAGCCGACCGTGATCGACATGTCGTAGTTGGGCGCCTCGGCGGTGTTGCGGTGGGTCGGCGAGTACCAGTCCTCCACCTCGTCGCTGCCGGGCCGCCGCCGCTTCGACCGCGGGGAGGTGGAGGAGGAGTTCGTGCCGCCGGCCACGACGACCCGGTCCATCCCGGACCGGATGGAGGCCGCAGCCGTCTGGACCGCGACGAGCCCGGAGGCGCAGTGGCGGTTGTGCGCGACACCGGCGGCGCCGACGATGCCGGCCTCGATGGCCGCGTAGCGGGCGATGTCACCGCCGCCGTACAGGGACTCCCCCAGAACGACGTCGTCGATGTCGGCCGGGTCGACACCCGAGCGGCGGACGGCCTCCGCCACGGCCTGGGTACCGAGGTCGAACGCGTCGACGTCCACGAGGGAACCCTTGACCGCCGTACCGATCGCTGTTCTTGCGGTCGAAACGATTACCGCTTCATGATCCGTCACGTTCGCTCCTCCTGTGGGAACCACGAACCTCACGACACCGGCCAGAAGGCCCGGGCCCTGTGAGGTTCCTCATAGCGCTGAAGCAACATCGGGGTCAGGACATGACAGAACGCAGCGGAACCTCATTCTGCGCACCTCTCATGCCCGGACACCGTTCGGCGCGCGCGGGACATCGGTGCTCTGGTCCCGGACGAGGTTCCCGAGCCCCGACAGCCACGGTTGCCCGCAGCGCGACCTGATCATCACCCAACGTCGCCATGCGCGGGACGGACCGGGGCCTGCCAGCAGCAGCCGCCGGCAGGCCCCCGACACATCCAGGAAAATCCTCTCAGACGGTGTCCGAGACTGTCGACCAATAGCATTCTGCCCGGCGCGAAGCGCGCAATCCCAGAGGAAGAGCGCCGTTCTCGCCGGGCAGCGGGCCCGGGCCGCGGGAGCTAGAGGTGACCTCCTCCGCCGCCGCCACCCGCCATGGCGCGGATCATGGCGTCCTGCACGAAGGACGCGACGAGGCCCTGCCCATCACCGAAGGCGTCGCCCTGCCCGTAGCTGCGGCCCTGCCCGGCGAACGGGCTGCGCAGTGACATCAGCAGCCACTCCCGGGCCGGGCTCGGCTGATGGAACGTGATCGTGTGGCTCAGGACGCCGGTCGAGATGGAGCGGTGTGCCAGTGCCTGACCGACGCCCTTGTGGGGCCGCATCGCCGTGGCGATGAGGAAGCTGTCGGTGGCGAAGGCGAGCAGCGCCTGGCCGATCACCGCGTCGTCGGGGGCACCGGGCCAGCGGGTCCACACCTCGAGCTCGGGCGGGCCGACAACGTCGGGATCGTTCAGATCCACGTCCCCGACCACCTGGACCTGCCAGGTGCCCGGCGCCTCGGCGGCACCGTCCGGGCTGGTCGGCGCGGGCGGCGCGGGCGGACCGGCCGGGGGTGCGGGGTGTGTCTGCGCGTAGCTGATGAAGTCCGGTTCCTCGGCGGACAGCATCACCTGCGACTGCACGCACAGCCGGTCACCCTGGCTGATCGACACCAGGCTCGTCGCCAGGCTGCGGCCGCTGTGCACCCGGGTCACCGCGATGTCGAGCGGGACGTCCGGGCGGGCCGCGCGGGCGAAGACCGTGTGCAGGGTCTTGACCTTCTTGCCGTCGTTGCCCTGCTGGGCGGCGACCAGGGTCTGGGCCAGCAGCTGGCCGCCGTGGGCCACCGGGCCGCCGGGGTGGACGCTGCCCGCGCGGTAGCGGTCGGTGGCGACCGGCTCCAGGTCCAGCACGGCGAGGACGTCAGCGACGGGGAACATCGGTTACCACGCCCCGCGGAGCCGCGCGACGGCGCTGCGGCCGGGCGCACCGTGAAGATCCAACGAAGGTCACCTTTCGTCCAGGGAACCCGGCACGGAGCGTGCCGGGTGGGGAAACCCCCGAAAGGAACATGTCAGGAGAACGCCGGTGGGCGCCAGCGGTGCCCGCGGGCGCCACGGCCACCGCCACCAGGGGCGGTCGCCAGCGGCTGACGCCTGACAGCTGGCAGCTGGCCAGCTGGCTGCTGGCTGCTGGCTGCTGGCGGTTGGCTGCTGGCGGTTGGCTGCTGGCTGCTGGCGGTTGGCTGCTGGCGGTTGGCTGCTGGCGGCCTACCTGCCCGTCCAGCGTGGGGGGCGCTTCTCCGCGAACGCGCGCGCGCCCTCCTGGGCGTCGGCGGAGGTGCGCACCTGGGCGACGAACTCCTCCTGCCGTTCGAAGCCCTCCTCCAGCGACCAGTCCACGGAACGGGCCAGCACCTGCTTGGACGCCACCAGCGAGAGGGGCGCGTTGCCGGCGATCTCCCCCGCGAGGTCGAGGGCGGCGCCCAGCGCCTCCCCCGGTTCGGTGAGCCGGTTGACGAGGTGGACGTCCGCCGCGTCGGTCGCGGGCCACATCCGCCCGGTGAGCACGAGCTCCATCGCCAGGTGGTAGGGGATGCGACGCTGCAGCCGCAGCAGTCCGCCCGCCGCCGCGGTCAGCCCGCGCTTCACCTCGGGCAGGCCGAAGTTGGCCGTCCTCGAGGCGACGACCAGGTCGCAGGACAGCACGATCTCGAAGCCGCCGGCGAGCGCGTAGCCCTCGACCGCCGCGATCAGCGGCTTGCGGGGCGGCTGGTGGGTGACGCCCGCGAAGCCCCGTCCGGCCACGACGGGGCGCTCGCCGCGGGAGAAGCCCTTGAGGTCCATGCCGGCGCAGAACGTGCCGTTGGCACCGGTGATGATGCCGACGCTCAGGTCGTCACGGGCGTCGAGCTCGTCCAGCGCGGCGGCGATCGCCGTGGCCAGGCTCAGCGACATCGCGTTACGCGCCGCCGGCCGGTTCATGGTGAGGACGAGCACCCGGCCGTGCTCGGCACGGATCAGTTCGTCCCCGTCGGCGGGGGCGGGCACGGAGGCCGCGGTGGGCGCCGGGCGTTCCGGACGGGGGGTCTCCAGCTCAGCCATGATCTCTCTCCGGTGGTGCGGGGCAGGATGCGGGCCCGCTGGACTCGGGCGCCGCCGGTCAGGAGACTCGCGGCTCGGGACGCCCGGGCTGCTCGCCGCCGCGGGCCTCGCCGTAGGAGCGCTTGGGCACCATCACCTTGCGGCGGTAGATGCAGACGAGCGTTCCGTCCTGGTTGAGCCCGCGGGTCTCGACGGTGACGATGCCACGGTCGTCCTTGCTCTTCGACTCCACCTTGGCCAGCACGGTCGACTCGCCGTAGATCGTGTCCCCGTGGAAGACCGGCGCGACGTGCCGCAGCGACTCGACCTCCAGGTTCGCGATCGCCTTGCCGGAGACGTCGGCGACGGACATGCCGAGCAGCAGCGAGTACACGTAGTTGCCGACGACGACGTTGCGCTTGAACTGGGTCGTCCGCTCGGCGTAGTTGGCGTCGAGGTGCAGCGGATGGTGGTTCATCGTCAACAGGCAGAACAGGTGGTCGTCGTACTCGGTGACCGTCTTGCCGGGCCAGTGCCGGTAGACCGCGCCGACCTCGAACTCCTCGTAGTACCGGCCGAACTGCATGCGATCCCCTGCTTTCCTGGCGTTCCTGGCCCGGCTGTTCCGACGGAATGGACGTTCTGGCGTGGCATGCTGTCCCGTGTCGAGGCACGGGACAGCATGGCCGGCGCTCAGCCGGGGAGCTTGTACTCCTTGAGCAGGGCGCGGCTGATGATGCGCTTCTGGACCTCGGAGGTGCCTTCGCCGATGAGCATGAACGGGGCCTCGCGGTAGAGCCGCTCGATCTCGTACTCC
>NZ_JBFLUG010000181.1:0-11648 GCF_041008525.1 Parafrankia sp. FMc2
TTGTAGGCAGTGTTGTGTGTTAGTCGGTCTGAAGACGACGTGCGATTGCCACTCTGGTGCCGTGGCGTCGGAGAGGTGTATAAGAGGCAGCCCACACCGTCCGGCCGCCCCCCACCGCCGCGCTCGGCCGGCGCGTGCCGCCGGCACGGCCGGGAGGAAGATCCGTCCGACATTTCGGCCGGGAGAGATCCGTCTGGAGATCCGTCGCCGGGGCGCTCTTGCCCTTGCCCACCAGGGAATTCGTCCTTCTCGTCGCTACGACAAGAAGGCGGCGGGCAGACCTCTGGCCACGATTCAAGATTTTGTCGCGCAGCGTAGTCGTACCGTCGTCTGTAGTCTGTAGCCTTTCAGCTGGACCCGACCCCCCGGAGGTGTGCCGTGCCGACCACGCAGCGCGCCCGTCCCGCGCTCGCCCGCGCGGTGGCGCTGGCCGAGGAGATCGACGCCGCGGGTGGCCTGCCGGCGCTGCCGTGGGGCGACCCTCGGCGCCGCCGGTTCATCTACGCGGTGGTGCGGCTGGCGGGGCTGGAGCGGCCCCCGGAGGGCCTGCGGTACACCTACACGGGGGCCTCCCACGTCGCCCGCTACGAGGCCGCCGCGCTGGCGACGTACGCGGAGATGATCCGCCGCCGGGCGATGCGCGACGCGGTGGCCCGGGTCCAGCGCGTGCTCGACATCGAGGCTGCCGCCGCCGCGCGGGCTGCCGATGACGGCAGCCCGTCGTGAGCGCGCGGCTGGGTGACGGGGCGCTGGGGCGGGGGGACCGGGTGCGCCGGGTGACCGACCTCGGTGAGATGGCCGCGCGGTACGGCACGGCGACGGTGGAGCGGCGGAAGAAGCTCGGCCGGACGGGCCTGCGGTTCTGGTGCCAGATCGAGCTGGACACCGACCGGCCGGACGGCACCGGGGCGGACGAGGAGTGGATTCCCGAGCACCACCTGGTGCTGGTGCGCAGGGCCGGCGAGCGGGTGATCGTGGGCGGGCGTGGGTCCGCGTGAGGCGGGCGTGGCCGCCTTCCTCTCCTCGCTGCCGTTCGTGAGGCGACCTCGAGGTCGCGTGAGGTGCCTGTGGATCCGGCTCCTCTCGGGCTCGCGGGCACCGGCGTGTGTGGGACAGGGCGTGACCTCGCGGCGCGGCGCGCGTGGGCGTGGACCGCGCGTGTGGGCGCGTGGGGCCGACCGGCGTGGGCGCTGCCGCTCCGCGTGTGCGTGGGCGTGCGTGGATCGGCCCGTGTGATCGTGAGCGGGCGCGTGTGCGTGACGGCCGAGGCCGAGCTGGCCCCGGGGGACGCGCTGCGGACGCTGGCGGAGGTGCTGCGTGGGCAGGTGGAGGGCGGGGCGCTGACCCGCCGGCTGCATTCGGGTGGCCGCTGAGGTCGGGCGCGGGTGCTACCGGATCAGCAGGCGTACGGACCGCTGCGGGTCGGAGTGGTCCGCGTTCTGGTGCCAGACGATCTCCACATACTCGGTCCTGGTCCCATAGGTCTTGATCAGGAAGAGCATCTGCTCTTCCTCCGCCTTGAACTCGTCGAAGTCTGTCGCCTGGCCGCCACCGCCCAGATCGCCCGTGTCGACATGCACTGCGTACGCCGAGTCGGTGCCCGAGTTTCGGAGGATGTACCGACCGCTGTTCTGTTCGCCGACGGGGACCAGCTCGAACCGCACGCGCCGCCGTTCGGCCTCGGCGACCTCTTCGGCCCGCCGGGCCTGCTCGATGCGCACTGTCTCCGCCGCGGCGTCCGCAGCGCGTCTGGCCTCCGCCGCGGCGAGGTCGGCCGCGCGCTTCTGTCCGCGTCCGTACCAGGCCGAGAAGGCGGCGACCACGACTGCGAGACAGGCAACGACGAACGCCGCGATCACCACGGCGCAAACCTACCGTTGGTCGCATCGGAGGCGAATCCGGGGCGCCTCGACATGCGCGCCGCGACGTTCGCGTAGCGCCGGTCTTCCTGGGCTACCTGGCATCGGCGTGCCCGGCCGGTGTCGACCTCAAGGTGGACCCGCGAGGTAGAGCTGGAGGCTGGCGTGGCGGAACTCCCACACCGCGCCGGCCTGGCGCAGGACGCCGCGGGCGTGTGCGTCCTCGTGGAACGCGACGAGGTGGGGGCGTGTGGCGGAAGGCTGCGAGCCCAAGGCGCCGACAAATTTGCTGGGTAGCGACCCGTGGGGGCGGGTGTTGTTGGTGGGCTTGGGGCGCGAGGTTCGGTCGGGGCGGGACCCGGAAGCGGGACAGGCATAACAGCCGGGTGATCGCTGACGCCACAACAGATGTCCGGCTGGCGACAACCCCTTCGGACCGACAACCTGATCGATCCGGTTCTGTCACACTATGCACCCGATAGGTAGCCGCCCGCCGCTCGTCCTCGTGTACACCGATGCCATCCGAAAGGGAGCCGTCCGTGGAACGTCCGCTCGGCAGCAGATACGTGATGGAGACCCTGCTCGGCCGAGGCGGCATGGGCGAGGTGTGGGGCGGACGCTCGACGGACGGCGAGCCGTTCGCCTTCAAACTGCTCCAGCCCGCGCTGACCCGGGAGCCCGATGTCGTACGCCGGTTCCACGACGAGTACCAGGTCCTGGAGACGCTGCGCTCGCCGTTCGTCGTCCGGGTCCGAGACCTGGTCGTGGAGGGCGAGACCATCGCGATCGTCATGGACCTCGTCAACGGTCCGGACCTTCGCGCCTACCTGCAGAGTCGCGGTACCCTCCCGCCAGCCGAGGCGGTACGACTCACCTGCGAGATCCTCACCGGCCTAGCCGCCGCGCATGAATTGCCACGACAGGTGATCCACCGCGATCTGAAACCCGAGAACGTGCTGCTCTCGCCGGAGGCGGACGGTACCTGGCGAGCGATGGTCACCGACTTCGGAATCGCCAAGATCGCCAACAGGTCGACGAGCCTGACCGGCACGGCGGCCGTGTTCGGCACACCGCGATACATCGCGCCCGAGATCGTGACCCGCGGCCAGCGCGCCGCCGCCCCCACCGCCGACATCTACTCGGCCGGTGTGTTGCTCTACGAACTGCTCTGCGGGTTGACACCGTTCGCCGATTTCCCCCAGCAGGTCGCGTTGTTCGCACCGACCCACTCCGCACCCGGCCGGCCCGATGGGCTGCCCGACCCGCTGTGGACCGTGCTGGCTACGATGCTCGCCCAGGACCCGGCCAGCCGTCCCGCAACTGCCCGAATCGCCGCGCAATACCTCGCTGATCTGCTCCCGTCACTGGCTGGCGTCGCCGCGCTACCGCTGCTGGACGCTCCCCCCGAGCCCATCCGGCTGGACACGGCTGGCACGACGCAGCATCTCGACCCGAGTGGGGGCCGGCCGGGCCCCATGAGCCCGACTCCGCCGAGCCACCAGCCGGTCCACTCGCCGCCGTCCCGCATGTCGCGTACCCCCATCATCGCCACGGCCGCGCTCCTCGTGCTGCTCCTTGCCGCCTGGGGACTGGTCACCGCGCTAGACGGGGGCGGCGACGATCAGGGTGGGAGTACATCCGTCGAACTGACCAGCCAGCCACCCGCGGATCCACCGGCCAGCGGCACTCCCACCACGTCGGTTCTGACAGATTCCCCCGCCTCGTCGGTGCCGACCGACTCCGCCGCCACGTCCAGTCCTACCGGGTCCGCCTCGGCACGGCCGCAGACAGGGCCAGAGTCTCGCGCGCTAGCGGGCCTGACGCCTATCACAGGAGGCTCTGCTCTGACTGATGCCCGTGAGGCAGCAGTCAATGGAGAAACCCTTTCCAATTCACTTATTGTTGATACCTTCTATGTAAATGCAAGTATTGCTACATCCATCGAATACAATCTCGGTAGGGACTATGTCCGACTGCAGCTCACCCTCGGAGTTGGGGACACCTCGCCGAGCGGCATGCAATGCCAGTTCGAAATCATCGCCGACGGTACCCAGCGTGAGTTCCAGATCGTCTCGCTCGGCGAGACCCGCAAAGTAGACATCGACGTCACCGACGTGCTGCGACTCGGCTTGCAAGCCACCGCTATCAACTGGGACGGTGGGACCTGCGTCTTCGGCTCCGCGTTCATCACACCTGAGTCGTGATGTCTCCGACCCCAGCGCATCCGCCATCCCGTCCGGCTACTGGTAGCGAAGCTTGTCAACGAGCTGGTCGACGAGTCCGGCTTTCAATGCTGAGTCGGGCTTCTCTCCGCCACCGGATGAGACGAACATCAGGGCGGTTGCCGGAGATGGGGTGATTACGTAGTCCGCGGCAGAGAGGGGGCCCGTTGCGCGGGCGACCACCTCCGGTGGTGGGATGTCGTCATCGCTGCACGCCACGCAGGTGACGAGGATCAGTACGCCTAGTACGGCACACTATGGGCGCGGGTCATGGTGGAGCTGACGAGGCGCAAGGTCTCTCCTGGGCGATCGCCGGAAGCGGGGGCCGTGCGAGTATCTCTCAGCGTGACCAAATGGGTGCGTATCCGGCAGATCCGAACGGGAGGTGTCAGATTTCTGGCGCCGCGTGACTTTCTGCGGCGCGGGACCGCAGAAACTACATCGCTGTGACTTCATGGTCGCCGTGGCCGGGCGTAGTCCTTACGATCGAGGGGACACCGCCGCCGCCCCGGAGGGTGACCGCCATGCCGAAGCCTGCGTCTCCGCCCCGGTCCGAGGCTCCGCGTGGTCGCGCGCGGTTCGCGGTGGACGAGTCCGCCGGGCCGCTGGGTGCGGAGGCACTCCAGGACGCGCGGGACTGCGCCGCCTTCGACCGGTACATGACCGCGCTCCTGACGGCGCCGGTCGAGTCGCTGACGTCGGCGCAGCGTCGTCAGCGCGCGGAGGTGGAGCTGCTGACGCCACCGAACCCGGGGGTTGACGCGGCGCTCGAGAAGCTGCGGGCGGCGAGGCCGACGCCGCCACCGCGGCCCTCCCCGGTGGTGCTGGCGATGTTGGCGGCGTGGCAGCAGGAGATGGTGCTGGACGTGGCCACGTCGGGCGCGGCCTCGGCGACACCGACGACCCAGCGCCCGGCGGGTTGATCGCGGCGGCTCGCCGGGCGCCGCTGTCCGGCACTCACTCGCTGCGACGTCGATCTCGGGCGCGGCCCGCCATGCTCCAGCGGATGACCTCGGCCGTGAAGGCGAGGATGAGCGCGGTCTCGGCAGCGGCGAGAGCTGTGAGGCCGTCGAGCGGGGCCAGGATCCAGTAGGCCGCCAGGGCGGCGAGGCTGGCGCCGGAGAACGCGATCAGGTCGACCGCGACGTGGCCAACCTTGCCCAGCCACCGGTCGACGCCACTGCGCCGGACGGACTCCCAGCCGAAGGCGAGCGAACCGTCGGGCAGGTGCTGGCCGAGCCGCCCGCCAAGGTCTCGCCGTAGGTAGGCGCGGATCTGCACGATCTTCTTGTCGTTGGACAGGTACGTCCAGCCGAGGACGGCCGCCACAGCGGGCAGTGCCAGCAGGATCTGCAAGGGCCCGCCGGCCCCGATGGCGCCCGCAACGACGGCGGCGTAGGCGGCCAGCGTGGCGTAGAGCAGGTTGTCTCGGGTGCCGATGCGGGCGAGCTGTTCGGCCTTCAGCGCCTGGTACTCGGCGAGCATCAGCTCGACGTCGAGACCGACGGCCTCGTGGCGTTCCCGTGGGGCGAGGCTCGTCACCGGTCCACCTCGCGGGTCGGCCGTTCGACGACGGGCTTGCCGAGGTCGCGGTGGAGCAGGTCCACCTCGCCACCAGCGGCACGCAGCCCGTCGGCGATCATCTCGGCGCCGACCGGGCCGCGGTGCCGGCCGCCGGCGCAGAAGCTCGTGATCGTGACCTCGTCCCCGTCCAGTGCGAGGGCGCGGGTGACGGTCTCGTCCACGAGGTCCGTCACGCCGGGGGTTCCGCGGACCGCGTCCTGGACCTCGGGATCCAGGGCAGTGAGGTAGCGCAGGGTCGCGGCGGCGTGCGGATCCCGGTAGGGGCGCAGGTCGACTTCGACGTCCGGCTCGCCGGGATCGCCGTGCAGGTAACCGCCGGAGACGATGCGGTAGCGGGTCATGGTTCCTCCTGGGTGCAGGTAGGTGCTCAGATCAGGTCGTCGATGTCGGAGCCGGTCAGCCGGCCCTCGCGGTACAGGGCGTCCGCGACCCGGTGGACGGCGGGCCAGTCCCGGTCCAGCTCCGCCTCGGCGGCGTCTCCCAGGTCGGCCCACTCGTATCCGCCGGCCACCCCGGGCTGGCCGTAGGTCAGAACGACAGGCGCGGGCAGGTCCGCGCAGGCCTGCGCGAGGGTGACCTGGTCGTTGCCTGTGGACAGCTCGTTGGCCCACAGCCGGCCAGGGGTGGCCAGCCCTTCCTGGCGTAGCCAGCGGTTGGCGGCCCGCCCCCCTGCGGCGCAGGTGGCGCCGAAGTCCTGCCACGGGACGTCGAACGGCCCGTAGCGGCAGACACCGACGAGCGGAAGGCCGTTGCCGTCGGTGATGCTGACGTCGACCGCGACCTCCTCGACGGGCAGGCCGCGGTGGTGTGCCACGACGACGTGGCCGGCCTCGTGGGTGGCCGCGTGCCGCCGCAGGGCGTCGTCGTCGAGGTCGAGCAGGTCGCGCACGTTCTTGCCGTCGCCGCCCGAGGGCGGCGGCTGCTCCGTGTGGACGGGCACGCCCGAGACGAACACGCGATACCAGCGCCGGCTCACGGCAGCTCGGCCGCGGCGAACGCGGCGACGGCCACGCGGGCCAGGTCGGCACCGCGGACGGTGCCGATGACGATCGGGTCGGCGCTGGGGTGCTGGCGGGTGAGCAGCCAGTCGGTCTCGCGGACGAGGCCGGGGGCGGCCTGGACGGCGGCGTAGATGGTGCCGTCCTCGCTGGTCTTCGGCGGTACGAGCATCGGGGCCTCCAGGCGGGGTTCAGGCGTTGGGTACGAGCGCGAGCAGCGCCTCGTGGGCGGCGTAGAGCTGTTCGCCGGCGGCGGTGACCGCGGCGCGCAGGGTGTCTAGGTTGGGGAAGGGCCACCAGCGGGCGTCGGTGGCGTCGCTGCCCGCGGTTGGCTCGATCTCGTCCATCGCGATCAGCGCGACGGTCGAGGCGATCCAGGCCCAGTCGGTGTTGCGCGGGTCGTCGACAACGCGGCGGTCGAGGAGGCTCACAGCGAACCCGCCGTAGCCGAGGCCGGTCTCCTCGCGCAGCTCGCGGATGAGCGCGACGTTGGCGGTCTCTCCGGGGTCGACCATCCTGCCGGGGATGGCCCAGTGCCCGCAGTCGCCCCGGCGGATGAGCAGCACGCGCCGGTCCGCGCCGGCTCCCGCGACCACGATCGGGTCGGCGGCGGCGTTCTCGCCCCAGGCGCCGAGGTTGCGGCCGATGCGCCCGGTGGGGCCGGCGGGGTTGACCGGCCGCCCGTCGACGACCTCGAACGGAACGGTGGCGCGGGCCTGGCGCTCGGGCCAGTCGGTGATCTCGCGAGGGTCGAGCGTGGTGTCGCGCACCCAGCCCTCGCGGACGCTGGCGGCGATGCCCTCGCCGCGCAGCTCGGGCGGGGTGATGTCGACGCGCTGCCCGTCGGCAATGGAGGTGACCAGTTCGGCTGTGGCGGTCCAGGTCGTGCACCAGTCGCCGCTCATTGCCGAGCCGTGCAGGAATCCGCGATGGAAGCGCAGGTACCCCGTGGTGGGGTGCTCCTTGAACCAGACCTCCACCAGATCGCCGTAGCCGGCGATGTCCAGGTTCACCGTGCCATCGATGTCGCGGCAGTCCGACTCGCGGACCCGATAGCCCAGCGAGCGGGCCAGGGCGGTGGCACGCTCGACGCTGGCGCGCGGGTTGCGGGTGCTCACGGGAGGAGCTTTCGGGGCTGGCGGTTGGCGTACGCCCACTCTCGATCCCAGCAGAAGAACCTCCCCGGGTCCTGCTGCCTCGGGCCCGGATTCAGGACGCAATCCGGGCGCCTGTGCAGGAGAGCGGGAACCTCCCGCCCATCCACCCAGGGGTTGCGGCCGTCGTATTTGACGACCTCTTCTCCTGCATTGACCGTGTCGCCGCAGGAGATGCACCTGTCAGTGCCACCCCAGAGCAGCATCGAGATCTGCCGCCCCTCGGCCGGATGCGCATCGGCGGCGAAACCCAGCTCCGGGGTGGTGTCCCACTCCGAGTACATGGTCAGTAGATCGGGGTAGACCGCGACGTCCGGGTAGCGGGACCGGTCGAGGTTGCCGGCAGGGTCCGCGACGAGGGCGACGATCCGGGCGTGCTGGGCGCGGTAACCGGTCGCCTTCGGCCCGTCGCACATCCGGCCCCACATCTGGACTACGCCGACAGCCACGTTGGCGGCTGGCGCGGCGGTCCAGTGGTTGGTGAGGTCGGGGTCGACCGGCCTCTTCCAGGCGTAGATGCCACACGTGCAGCGCGGCGACGGTATCGGCGCCCTGTGTCGCCGTTCGCGGCACTTGGCGGTGATCGTGCTGGACGCCCAGCAGCGGTCCCGAGGCTGGGGGTCGTGCGTGATGTCGACATTGGCGGGAGTGAGGATCCCGAGGCCGGGCGCGACGTTCCACGCCCGGTAGGCGATGACGCTCACGCTGGCACCGGCTCACGCTGAGGCGCGGGGGTGGTCACCGGCTCGGCGGGGATGGGGATCTCCCACGGGTCCTCGGCGGGTTCGTCCCACCACTTGTCAGGCGTTCCGATGTCGGCCATGTCGATCTTCCCTTTCTGGTGGACTCTTTCCCTGGTGGCCGGGGGAACGGCCCCCGGAGGGGTGATCACTGGTCCTCGATCTCCTGGGTGAGGTCGGCGGCGACCCAGCGGGCGCCGCGCCCGGACAGCGGCTCAATGAGGAGCTGGGCGGTGCCGTAGGAGACACGGGCGCCGTGCACCTTCACGCCCGCGAGCACCTTGCCGGTGGTGATGGAGGTGGCCGGGACGAGCCAGAGCCGGTCGGTGCCGATGAGGGCTCGGGCCTCGGCGAGGGTCACGGCGCGCCCACCTGGTCCGGCACGTGGACGTACGCGGACATCGCGCCGCCGTGGTGGTCGTCGTCGTGGGTGCCGGCCGCGTCGAGGCCGGCGAAGAGGTCGTCGACCTCCAGGGGCCCGAAGTCGGGGCAGGTGGGGCAGTGGACGGTGAGCTGGACGTCGGCGGGCGGGGTGGTCACGGTCGGTGCTCCTTCTCGGTGCTGGCGCGGCGGTGCTTGCCCGCGGCGTGCAGGCGGACGCGGAACCCTGCGTCGGTCAGCGCTGTCTCGACCGCGGCGAGCCGGACCGGGGAGGCGGCGACGAGGGTGGACCCGTCGTCGCGGGCGGCCTCCAGGCGGAAGTCCGCTCCGGCCTCGTCGAGGTTGGCGGGCTCGTCGTCCTGACCCGAGCCGGCGAGGTTGCCGGCGAAGGGCAGCCCGAGCAGCGCGACGCCGAACGCGCCGCGCCGGCTCGGGCCGCCGGTGGTGCTCACGACTCGTCGCCGGAGTCGCCGTGCCCCGGCCGCGGGACGCCCAGCGCGGTCAGGATCTGGTCGGCGGTGGCGAGCACCTTCTCGGCCGAGGCCTTCACCGCGGCGACGTCCCCGGCCCAGCCCGCCACGTACGGCACGGAGTAGGCGCCGGAGTCCAGGCCGACCACCGACGCGACCACGCACGCCACGGACTCGGCCTCGACCTCGCGGACGTGGCCGGGCATGGCCGCGGTGTGCTCCAGCAGGACGTGCGCCAGCTCGTGGGCGAGGGTCTTCGCGGCCTGGGCGGGGTCGACGTCCTCGCGGACCCGCACCACGCGCTCGACGGGGTCGGTGTGGCCGTTGGCGGTGCCGCAGTCCCCGCGCTCCAGCGCGTAGCCGGCGGCGGCCACCTGCTTGGCGAGCCCGTCCCACAGTCCGGCCGGGGCATCGCCGCGCAGCAGCTCGGGGGTCTCCAGTGCCTCGTCGACCGTGGGTGGCTCGACGAGCTGGGAGCGGTCGAACACCGAGACGAGGATGAACCGCGGGCCACTGCGGACCGGCGTGCCGGGCGGGGCGGCCTCGGGGGTCTCGGGGGCGACCTGCTCGCCCTCGGCCTTGGCCGCACCCGCGCCGCGCCGTCCGGCGGGCGCCCAGATGCGGATGCCGGCCTCGCCCTTGCGGATGAGGCACTCGGCGGTGTTCCAGTCGCGCAGCGAGCGGACGTCGGTGGCGTCCGGCCGCTGCATGAGGATCATGAGCTGGTTGCCGGCGCTGTACCGGCGCAGCCACTGCCGCGACTCGATCAGGCGCTTCCAGCCCTCGGAGGTCAGCAGGCTCTCGACCCCGGCGGCGAGCTGCGCGCGGGCGGTCTCGATGCGCTCGGCGCGCTCCTCGGGGGTGAGGGTGGGCCGGGCGCGGCGGGTGCCCTTGCGGGCAGTGGTCTTGCGGGCGGCGGTGGTCATCGCGGGCCCTTGGTGGCGGCAGGGGTGAAGCCGCGGCGGCGGCGGTAGCCGGCGAGGCCCCGTCGGCGCGCTCCGGCGCGGCGCGGCGGGATCGAGCGCCAGTCCTCGACGTCCGCGAGGACGTCCGGGTCGGCGGTGAGGCCGCGCGGCAGGGTGGCGACGAGATGTCCGGTGTCGGGAGCGGTGTCGGTGGTGGTGGTCACCGGTGTGCCTTTCGGGTGGTGGGGGTGCTGGTGGGGCGCCGCCCGGTCAGCGACCAGGCGGCGCGGGCGGAGTCAGGCGGACTTACGGGCGGCGATCAGCTCGGCGACGTAGCTGCCGGCGTCGGCGGCGTTCTCCAGGGCGGCGATGGCCTTGTGGTCGCGGGCGGCCCAGGCGGTGCGGTAGGCGGCGATGGTCTCGGCCCGCTCGTCGCGCTGGCCGTTGTCGATCACCGTGACGTCGGCGCTCCAGCCGCCGTCGGTGCGCACCGCGTAGGCGCGGACCGTGGTGATGTGGCTGCCGAGCAGCTCGGCGCGGGCCGGGGCCAGCGCGCGGCCGAGGTAGTAGCCCTTCTTGGCGTTGGTGGCCCGGCGGCGGTCCTTGTCCTCGGCCTGCGAGGGGTTGAACCAGCCGATGCCCCGGCCGTTCGCGTCGAGCAGCCGCCACACCCGGCGGGTCCGTCCGCGGAACTCCTGCTCGACCTGCCGGGCCGGGACGAGGTTGCCGTCGAGGTCGAACAGGGCGGGGAAGTCCCAGACCCCGCCGCGCTCGATGATCGCGGCCTCCAGGCGCTTCTCGTCGGCGAGAAGGCCGGAGGAGCGCTGGGTGAGGGCGCCGTCCGCACCGCACCGCTGGCGGGACTCGAACGCGGCGGTGTCGAGCGCGTCGGCCTGGTTGCGGAGTTCCTGGGCGGTGGTGGCGGCGGTCATCTGGTGCTCCCCTCGGCCCCCCTGTGGGGCATGGGTCAATACTACAACGCAGCGTTGCAGTTATCCCGGGAATCGTCGGGCGAGGCTGTGGCATAGGTCACACAACTCTGCGTTGCGATTGCTGGAACGATGGGGCGATGACCGCGATCCCCGAGCCCGCCCACGAGGAGGCCGACCCGCTGCTCACCACGGCCGAGGTGGCCGCCCTGCTGGGCGTGGGCCCGCCGACCTGGCGCGGGTACGTCTCGCGCGGCACCGCGCCGGCCCCCGACGATCCCGACCTCGGCCGCCCGCCGGCCCGCCGCACCCCGCGCTGGCGGCGCTCCACGGTCGAGGCGTGGGCCGCCACCCGCCGCACCCCCGGGGGCACGGGGGGCGGGGTCCTCGGCAAGGCGGCACAGCA
>NZ_JBFLUG010000182.1:0-11644 GCF_041008525.1 Parafrankia sp. FMc2
GGTCGTTGGCAGACATGCCCGGGTGGAGAAGCTGAACCGGAGGTGGTCCCGGTGCTGGGTACCGAAGGTCGGCTGGGTGAGGTTCCGGGTGTCGCGGGTGGTTCCGGGTTTCAGGTCCTACCGGGTCACCTGTGACCGGGCGGGTCGCTGGCACGTCGCGTTCGCCGTCGCTCCCGCACCCGTCGCCCCGCCTGGCGCGGGAGGGATCGTCGGGGTTGATCGTGGGGTGGCGGTGTCCGCCGCGCTGTCCACGGGAGAGCTGCTGAGGTGCCCGGGGCTGCGGCCGAAGGAGACCGAACGGCTCCGCCGGCTGGCCCGGCGGCTGTCCAGGGCCAGGCGGGGCAGCGCCCGGCGCACCCGGCTGCGTCGCCGGATCGCCCGGGTGAAGGCCCGGGAGGCCGACCGGCGCAGGGACTGGGTCGAGAAGACCAGCACTGGTCTTGCTCGCCGGTACGACCTGATCCGGGTGGAGGATCTGAACATCGCGGGTATGACCCGGTCGGCGCGGGGCACGGTCGCCGAGCCGGGCCGCAACGTGGCGCAGAAAGCCGGGTTGAACCGGTCGGTTCTCGCGGCCGGCTGGGGCCTGCTCGTTCAACGCCTCGAACAGAAGGCGCCGGGCCGGGTGGAGAGGGTCCCGGCGGCCTATACGAGTCAGCGTTGCTCGGCCTGCGGGCACACGGCATCCGGGAACCGTGAGAGTCAAGCGGTGTTCCGGTGCGGAGCCTGCGGGCACACGGCCAACGCGGACATCAACGCAGCACGCAACATCGCCGCAGGACGTGCGGTGACCGCGCGGGGAGGCACGGCGCTGGCCGTGCCCGTGAACCGCGAACCTCAACACCGCGCACCTCCCCTGGCGGGTGTGTAGGAGTTGGAATCCCCCTCGCTCACGAGGGGGAGGACGTCAAGGCCTGGCGGGCGATCAGCCGGCAGAGCCGCATGCGAGGCGGGTCGGTCAGGGCGAGCAGCCGGCTGCGGGCGAGGGTGGCGCCGATCTCGGGGGCATCGACGGGGAAGTGCACGACCGGCGGCAGGCCCGGCTCGTTCTTGACGAGCAGGTGCGGGGCGCCGTAGCGGGTGGGGATCAGCAGGACGGGGGAACGGGCTGGACTGAGCACCGCATGGTGCACCTTGTCGAGGACGACCCGAACGGGCTCCGCCGTCGCCGTCGCGGCCGGTCCGGCCGCTGCGGTGACGAGGCGGGCGCTGGACGGACTGAGTGACAGCAGCGCGGAGGCCGGCCCTTCGTCGGCGAGCCGTTGCCGGAGCCGGTCGGCGGCTCGGGCGAGCACGGGGCGGGTCCTCGCCCACAGATCGGCGAAGAACACGCGTACGCAGAGGTCGAGGAAGGCGACAAGGTCGGTGCGGAGCGCGTCCGCGTCGCGCAGCAGGTCCTCCGCGAGGGCGAGGTGCGGCTCGGGCAGGGCGCCGGACGTCTGGCGCAGCACGGCTGCCTGCTTCGGGCTGTGGCGGACGCGAGTGAACTCGAATCCGTGATATCCGCTGGCACAGGTGTAGGCGGTGAGCCGGGCGAACTCGTCCAGACCGAGCCCCGTCACCGGGGCCCACAGCCCCGGCCCGCCGTTGTTCCCTGAGCTGGCCAGCGGCCCGCCGCCCATGCCGCCGCCCATGCCGCCGCCCATGCCGTCGTCGGATCCCGGCTGCCCCGGGCAGCCCGGGTAGAAGGCGCGCCAGCGCAGCGCCGTCCACAGCGGGGCGAACCGGCGCAGCCCGGTGTGGAAGGCGGAGGGGGCGCTGCGCAGCACCTGCTCGGCCCAGGGCGCGTGTTCGGGATGGTGCTCGATCCCGGTGAGCACGTGCAGGCTCGCGGCGAGTTCCGCCAGTGGGGGGACGGCGACGGTGAACCGGTCGGCGCCGCCTCCCGCGAGGACATCACTACGGACACGGGCGGCCGACCGGCCGTGCGTGGCGGGTCTCGCCGGCTCCGGCTGGCGGATTCGCCATCCCGATCATGTCGGTAAGGATCTCATCGGCTGGGCCGCGCCGCCGCGAACTCCTCGCGGGCGGCGGCGAGCAGCTCCGGCTCGGTGAGCAGGTCGGCGACGACCCGGGCCAGGCCGGCGGCTGCCACCTGGGTGCGGTCGTGGGCGAACGGTGTCGCGGAGGCCTCGCGCATCGCGTCCGAATGGCCGGGTGTCCCCGTCTCGGCGACCTGGATGTACGGGTGGATGACCGGCATGAGCTGCGACAGGTTGCCGATGTCGGACGAGCCGGCGGGGCTGTCCGGGTCGCCGGGAGCGATCTCCACACCGAGGGCGCGCACCGCCGTCGCGAAGCGCTCGGCGAGCACCGTGTTGTTGCGCCGCTCCTCGTACAGCGGGCCGGTCTCGGAGACGTCGACCTCGGTGCCGGTGGCGAGCGCGGCGCCCGCCGCCGCCTGCCGGACCCGTCCGACCAGTTCACGGGCCGAGACGGCGGTGCGGTCGCGGACGTACAGGTCGACCGCGGCGCGCGCCGGGACGACGTTGGGGGCCTGGCCGCCGTCCGAGACGATGCCGTGCACCCGGGCCGTCGGCGGGATGAACTGACGCAGCGCGTCCAGCGCGGCCAGGAACACCTGGACGCCCGCCAGCGCGCTGCGGCCCCGCCACGGGGAGACGGCGGCGTGCGCGCTGTGCCCGGTGAACGCGACGCGCAGATGCGCGGCGGCCAGGCCGGGCCGGCCGGTCAGCGAGTGGTCTCCGGGGTGGAACATGACCGCGGCGTCCACGCCGTCGAACACGCCGGCCGCGGCGAGCCGGACCTTGCCGGCGCCGCCCATCTCCTCCCCGGGCGTGCCGACAACCAGCACCGTGCCGGGGTGGTCGGGCAGCGCGCGGGCGACGGCGATCGCGGCGGCCGCCGCGCCGGCGCCGATCAGGTTGTGGCCGCAGCCGTGTCCGATGCCGGGCAGCGCGTCGTACTCGGCGAGGACGGCGACGCACGGCCCCGGCCGGCTCCCGGCATGGGTGGCGACGAACGCCGTGCTCAGCCCCCCCCGGCGGGCAGCACCAGCGAGAAGCCCGCCTCGGCCAGCCAGCTGCTGAGCAACGCCTGGGCGTGGAACTCGGCGAACTTCAGCTCCGGACGGGCGTGGATCGCCAGGCTCACCGCATCCAGCCGCGGGCGCAGCGCGGTGAGCTGGGCGGTGAGGGCTTCCAGAGAGGGGGCCGGGGACGTCGGTGTGACCGCGGGCATGGGGGCTCCCATCAGGAGGAGACACACAACCGGCGACAGAAGGTGAACGGTGCGCGCCTGCCTGCTCGCGCCGTGTCGCCGCCTCGCCGATACTGCGCCCATGCCCGAGCCACCGGCGGGGAGTTACCGCGCCGCGGGTAATCGCTGTAACCGCTGTAACCGCCGGGATCGCCGCGTCTTCAGGCCCGGGAGGAGGTCACGGGTAGACCAGGCTCGGGCCGGTGCTCAGCGCTGCCTTGGCCTCGGCGCGGCGCGGCTTTCCACGCGGTGACCTCGGGAACCGCCTGGCTGGGGCGCCGGCCACCCGGCGTGCCAGCTGACACCGGGGGACGTCGTGCTGCTCCCCGGTGGAGCCGAGCACGTCCTGGCGAGCGATCCGCGTGCGCTCGCCCGCCCCGGCGCCTACGCCTCCGCGGCGCCTACCTGACCCGGTGGCGGATGGACCTGGCCGCCCGCCGGCTGCGTGACACCGACGACACCCTGGAGACCATCGCCCGCTCGGTCGGCTACACCTCCGTGTACGCCTTCAACCGTGCCTTCCACCGCACCCGCGCCCAGCCTCCCGGCCGGTACCGGGCCGCCGTCCGTGCGCCCGCCTCCGCCTCCGCATCCGCATCCGCCGGAGTGTCCCGCCCGTGATCGGCTGGCCTGCCGGGGGTCGGGTGCTGCCCGGTGCCGGGCGCTGTCGGCGGTCAGGCGCTGTCGGGGCGGGCGAAGTCGACGCGCAGGCGAGTCAGGGTCAGTGAGCTGATCTGCCAGGTGCTGTCGGTTTTCGCGTAGGTCTCGTGGTAGTGCCCGTAGCCGGTCAGGTCGGTACCGTCGGGGAAACGGACCCGGTCCTCCATCGCCCAGATCCCGGTCGCCGTGTCCGGTGCGGTGGCGGTGATCTCAGGGGTGTGGCAGTGGTGGACGGTCACCGCCTCGGTGAGGGCCCGGCGCACGAAGTCCACGATCGCGTCACCACCGGTGAGGGCGTTGCCGCCGGAGCTCGTCGTGTCCATCACCGCCTTGTCGGTGAACAGCGCGCGGAAACCGTCCCAGTCCTTCGTGTCGAGCAGTCGGCAGTACCGGGCCTTGAGCTGCCTGATCGCCTCGATGTCGTCCATGGCCGCCTCTCCTGCGCCGACTTCTCCCACCGGTGACTCCGCCAGCCCGGACCTCGGCTCCGCCAGCCCGACCTCGGCTCCGCCAGCCTGGTCTCAGGCGCCATTCTGGCTGCCGGGGGCGGTCCGGCGCGCGCCTTTCCCGACCGGGCGATGATCCACGGAAGGACCCGTCTCGGCGGGACGGTGATCCACGCCGGGGACGCGACAACTCGGACTGCTGTCAGATCTGCTTCTGGTAGTACTCCTGCATCGCCGGGTAGTAGTCGCGCTCGAAGTCGATCGTGGACGGATCGCCGCCGGACTCCGCCGCGACCAGTCGGTCCAGGTAGTACTCCCAGCCGGGGCCGACGTTCTCCGCGGCGGCCGGGTCGATACCGGGCTGGGAGAAGGTCAGTGTGGTGATGCCGTCGTTCTCGGTGAGCTCGATGTCGAGCAGCCAGTGGTCGTCACCGACGTGCGCGGTCACCTTCAGGGCGTGCGGCGGAGTGCATTCCCGGATCTCCATCTCCTCGGGTGCCGCGCCCTCCTCGGCGGTCATCTGGAACATCACCCGGCCGGCGGCCGGATCTCCGGTGAACGTGCCGATCCAGCGCGCCAGCCGGTCCGGTTCGGTGACGGCGGCCCAGACGTCCTCCACGGGCGCGCGGAAGGTGCGGGTGAGGAGAAGAACGTGCCCCTCGCCGCGCTGCTCGAGCCGGCCGGTGGGCGCTGGAGTGGGGGTGGCTGTCACGCGGTCTCCTGGTCTGGTTCGTCGCGGTCGCGGTCGCGGTCGCGGTGGCGGGGCGTGGCCCGGCGGTCGCGGGCGGTGCGCCGGATCTCGGTGCCGAGGGCGTCAAGGGCGTTGCCGCTGAGCAGGGCGGACGCGGTGGGGGAGGCCAGCTGGCCGAGGAACGCGCGGACGTCGGCCAGCCCGTCCGGTCGGAGCGCGTAGTGGCGTTCCCGGCCGTGGTCGGTGACCTGGACAAGCCCCGCGCCGGCCAGCAGCCGCAGATGCTTGCTGATCGCCGGGCGGGACACGGGGTGCGCCGCGGCGAGGTCGACGACTCGCTGCGGCCCGGCGGCGAGCTGGAGGAGTAACCCCCGCCGCACCGGGTCCGCGAGCGCGGCGAAGACGTCCACGCCGAAAGGGTAACCCAGGAGTTACCAGTTTGGCCCTCACCGGTACTGCCGGCCTGGTCAGCGTGTCGGGCCGCCGGGCCGGGCCGGGTGCACGTGCGCGGGTTCCCGCGCCGGGACGCCGGGGACGTCGGGGGCGTCGGGGGCGGTGGGCTCGTCCAGGGGACGCAGCGGGTGTGTCCGATCGATGTGGATCATCGCGTCGAACTGGTCGGCGGCCCGGGCCCGGAAGTAGCCGTCCCGGGGATCGCCGTCGGCGCGGTGCAGGATGCCGACCGCCCGTTGCAGCCGGGCCGAGGCCAGTGCCTCGGTGGCCCAGGAGCGGCCGCGGGGTGCGATGAGGAAGTCCGTCTCGCCGACCTCGTGGAAGATCTCCTCCAGACTGCCGGGGAGGGCCGGGCTGAGTTCCGTGCTGGTGGCGGGGCTGCCCCAGTTCTCCGCGGTGGTCACCGCCCCGGCGTAGGTGGTGAGGCCCACGAGGCGGCAGCGCCCCGGGTACCGCGCCCGGACGATCTGCCCGAGGCTGACCCGGCCGAGCGCGGCCAGCTCCGTCGCCGCCGCGTCGCCCACATGGGAGCTGTGCGCCCAGACCACGATCTTCGTCGGGGCCGAGCGGTGGTGGGCCAGCCGGGCCATCAGGTCGTCGAGGGCATCGGCCATCCGCCGCTCACCCGCGTTCCACCAGGTCGTGCTGCCGCCGAAGATCGGGTGGCGCGGGTCCGCGTCCGCTGTGCCCTCGTCGGCCCACAGCCCGTAGAAACCGGCCTTGGCGGGCTCGTACCCGCCGAACCGGTCGTTGCGCTCCCGCAACCAGGCGACGAAGTCGGCCACGACCCGGTTGCGCATCATCCAGCCGGGAAAGTGCGCGAACGCCCGGAGCGCATCCTCCGCGCACACGTCCGCCCCACCCGCCGCGTCCGTTCCGGCCGCCGCGACGGCCGCGTCCGCCGTGACGCTCGACTCGCTCGGGCCGTCCGTACCCGCACCGAGACCGCGGACGAAACGGTTCACCCGCGAGGCGTCCGCCCAGTCCGCCGGCACCGCCACCGCGGTGAACCCGCGTTCCTCGATCAGCCGCCGGGTCATCGCCGCCCGGGCCGCGTGGAACTCGAAGGTGCCGTGGGCCGCCGCGCCGAGCAGCACCATGTCCGCGTCACCGACCAGGGCGAACAGCGCGTCATCCGGAGGGATCCCGCCGCCGGCGGCGACGGCTTCGGCGCGCACGATCGCCGGCTCGGTGCGGAAGACCCCGGAGCCGGCTGGCAACCGTGTCGCCGAGGCCGCGCGGAGCAGATCACGGACCCCCGTGTCCCTGCTCGCGACGCCGCCCCAGGACGACGGCCCCACCGCGGAACAGGGCGACGGGGTGGTCGCGCAGACCACTCCGTCGGCCAGCGCGTCGAGCAGCTGGCAGCTGGAGGCGGGCGCCGCCGGCACCGCTACGACGATCCGGCCCGTCCGCGCCCGGCGCAGGGAGAGCACGGCGGCGTGCAGCGCGACACCGGTCGACAGCCCGTCGTCGACGAGGATCACCGTCCGCCCCGCCGGCTCGGCGGGCGGGAGCCCGGACCGCAGCTCCTCCTCCTGCCGCCGCAGCTCGCGGCGCTCGATCTCGACAAGCCGCTCGATCAGCTCCGGCGCCAGCCGCAGCCCCCGGACGACGTCGTCGTTGAGAACGACCGTGCCGCCGCCGGCCACCGCGCCCAGTGCCAGGCCAGCTGCCCCACGCGGGGGCGTCGTCGGGAGCTGCCCGACCATCAGTTTTCTGACCACCAGCGTGTCGAGCGGCGCGCACAGCTCCCGCGCGACGTCGAACGCGACCGTCAGGCCGCCCGGCGCCACGCCCATCACCAGTACCGCCGGGTCGCACCGGTACTGCTCGAGGAGGCCGGCCAGGAACCGGCCCGCGTCGCGGCGGTCACGGAACACCTGACCGCCAGTCGTGTCGTGCCCGGGTGGCATCGTCGACATCGCTCTCCCCGTCCGTCTCTGCTGGTCGGCCGGCTGCTGGCTCGCTCCCTGCCTCCCTCCGCGCCTCCCTGTCCCTCCCTGTCCGTCACGGCACTACCTGGTGTGCCCGTCCCGCGCCGTTCTGCTCGCGCGCTCGGGGGTGGTCGCGGACCGAATGAGGGCGTCCGCGACCAGGGCGGCGATGGCGGCCATGCCGGCGGCGTTCGGGTGGTAGCCGATGCCCGTGGCGTCGGAGCCCTCCACCCAGCGGCTGCCCGGCGCGGCACAGATGTCGTGCCCGGCGCTGGCGGCGTAGACGTCCACCAGCGGTGTGCCGGTGTCGGCGGCGGCGTGCTGGAAGGCGGTGTCGAGGGCGAACCCGATCGCGGCGATCCGCTCGCTGTCCGGGCCGCTGATGTTGTTGCCGGTGCAGGTGACCGGCGGATCCGGGAACAGCCGTGGGTAGGTGACCAGGTACACCCGTGCGGCCGGGGCGGTGGTGGCGATCGTCGTGATCAGCTGGACGAGGCCTCTGCGCAGTGCTGCCGCCGCGGCGGCGGTCTCGGCCGGGCGGGGGAGGCCCGTCCACGGTCGGCCGGTCGCCGCCGCGTCGGAGCAGAGCAGCGCGGCCGCGGCGTACCCCAGGTCGTTGCCGCCGACCGTGATGGTGACCAGCCCGGTGTCGGCCGTCACCGCCTCGAGCTGCGGCGGGTGCCCGTTCTGCGGGGTGGCGAGCAGGTTCGCGACGGTGGCACCGCCGCAGGTGACATCGGTGAGGGCCAGCCCGAGTCGGGCCGCGAGCAGGCGCGGGTAGCTGCGCGCCGAGCGCAGGCAGCCGTCGCTGATGTCGGGACCGATGCCCGATCCGGCGGCGAAGGAGCTGCCCATCGCCACATACCGCCCGCCCGGGACCAGGCCGGCACGTCGGTCCTCGCTCACGCCGGGCGGTTGGTCCGGTTCCACTCCTTCATACGCCGCGGGTAGCCGACCACGGCCGCGTCGTACACCGGGATCTTGAGGTCACGGGCGAGACGGCGGGCCACGGCCGGGCTGCCGACCCGGCGTCTGATCCAGGCGCCGTCGCCGTCGACCGCGACCACCGTCGCGTCGGTGGCGGTCGTCTCGGGTTCGGCGAAGAACTCGACGCCCCGGTGCTCCCCGACGAAGCGGCGCAGGTCGCCGAGGTCGTCGGGTGTCGCCTCACGGTCCAGCACGGTGCGCCGCTCGGCGTGGCGCCGCAGCAGCCAACGGTCCCTGATGCTCATGGCTGGGCTCCTTCTCCGCGAACAGCTCGGCTTCCGCGAACAGCTTGGCGTCTCCGGAAGCGGCGCGGCGGACGTCGCGGCGCGGCGCCGCCGGCCGTCAACATCACAGAACGCCAGCCCTAACGGATCCTTAGGGCTCCGCCAGAAGATCCTTGGGATGTCCGGTGTACGCCTCAGGACACGTACGCGACGCGGCTCAGGACACGTACGCGAACAGCAGCGCGCTGACGAGGAGCACCGCGGCGGAGGTCAGGTAGCGCGCGGCGAACAGCCAGCAGCGGACAGTGCCGCCCGGCGCCTCGCCGAGCGGGCTGACCGTACGCAGCTCGACGTACGGGCTGGGCGCCCGCAGGTACCAGCCCGTCACCTCGACCTCGGTGCCGACGAAGGACTCGGCGCGGGTCAGCCCGAACAGGAGCCGGCTGCCCGGCACCGGGTTGAGGTAGAGGAGCGGCACCGTCCCGCTCTCGTCGGCGAGGACGAGGTCGGGCGAGGCCGCGAAGCCACCCCGGCCCACGATCGTCCCGCGCAGGCGGACCGGGATCGCGCTGAGCGGGCCGGCATCGAGCCGGTCGAGCAGCCCGACGACGCCTTCGATCGGCTCCGGGGCACCGAGCGGCGCCCGCAGACAGGCCCGGATCACCAGCAGCACCCCGGCGGCTGCCAGCAGGCCCGCGACGAGCATCGGGTTCACCCGGTCAGGCCCCATCCGGCCGACGAACAGCGCCGCACCCAGGCAGATCCAGCCGCCGACATGGATCGGCAGCTCCACCAGGAACTGCCCGCGGGCCCGGATCCGTTCGCCGGTGCTCACCCGCGCCGCGTCCCGGGCGCCCCGCCACACCCGCGGCGCGCCTGGCAGGCCACTCGCCTCCAG
Organism: Parafrankia sp. FMc2; assembly: GCF_041008525.1. Lineage (NCBI taxonomy): Bacteria > Bacillati > Actinomycetota > Actinomycetes > Frankiales > Frankiaceae > Parafrankia > Parafrankia sp. FMc2. The sequence goes on from NZ_JBFLUG010000182.1 coordinate 9,516, forward strand.
TGCGGCGATGCGGGTCGGGACGAGCGGATGGGTGGAGAAGATCTCCTGCCAGCGCGCCCACGGGCTGGCGATCTCCCAGCGCAGTGCCCGGACCAGTCGCTCCGGCGGCAGCTCCGGACCGACCAGCTCGACGGAGGGTGCGGACCCGTCGCTGGCGATACCGAGGGCTCCGACGGCCCGAACCCTGCTTTCCCGGCGGGCCAGGCGGCGGGCGGCGCGCTTCTCATCGCTCTCCCGCAGCGCGTGGACGCGGGCGGCGAGGTCCTGATCGCGTTCCTTCATCCCATACACGATCTTGACGAGGGCGGAGCACAGGGCGTCGCCGTCGCCGGTGGCCGCGCAGGACGCGTGGTCGGCACCGAGCTCGCGGGCGCGGGAGAAGGACAGCAGCGCCACACCGGAGACCAGGTACGCGGCGAGCCCGATCAGGCGGACCGGGTCGTTGTCCCCGGACTGGTCGCTGCCGCTCCCGCAGCGCGTACCGGCCCCGGCGTAGTACATCAACGCCGGGATCACGGAAAGCACCGTCATGACGGCGACGTCGCGGTGCCGGATATGGCCGATCTCGTGCGCCACCACGGCCTCGACCTCGCGCTCGTCCAGCCGGTCGAGCAGGCCACGGGAGATCCACACCCGGGCATCCCGCCGGGACCGGCCGAACGTGAAGGCGTTGGGGTCACCGTCCTCGATGATCCCGAGCCGGACCAGTGGAATGCCGGCCAGCCGGCACTGCCGCGCGACAATGCCGGCAACCGGCTCGTCGCTGAGGTACCGGTCGCCGTCGCTGGTCTGCTCCCGGGCCGGAACGAGCCACTCGATCACGCGCGGGCCCACCAGGAACTGCACGAGGGTCAGGCCGAACAGGATCGTCACCGGCACCAGGACGGGCACCGGCGTGACGGCCGCCAGCAGCCAGCAGGCCAGGACCAGGACACCGCCCAGCACGGACAGCGCGGCCATCGAACGCCGCCAGACATGACCGGTCATGGGCCCCACCCCCGGAAAACAACCCAGACGCTCCATCTGGCCACGTAAAGCTACCGAAAACCCGCTCAAGGTGGAGCAAGTTCGTCCGGATGCGCTTGGTGGCTCGGGGGGGAGGAGGAGCGCCGCTGATCTCAGGACCTCTCCCGGCACGTCTCGCTGCTCGGCGGTGGCCGGGGCGTCAGCCGGCGGTCGTCTCCGCGTAACGGCGCGCCGCGGCCAGCGCGGTCCGCACGGTGTCGGGGCCGGTCGGGTGAGGTTCGCCGGTGATGCCGTCGCCACCGGCGTAAAGACCCGCGTAGGCGGCGGTGTCCCGCTGGTACCGCCATCCCTCGGACAGCGGCCCGGCGTCCACGGCGTCGTAGCCGATGGCGTCGAGGAACGCGGTCACCGTCGCCTTCGCGTCCGCGTCGTCGCCCGCGATGGCCAGCGCCGAGCGGTCGGGGGCACCACTCGGCCGGGCGAGGGTCAGCAGGTGCCTGAAATAGATGTTGTTGAACACCTTGACCACTTTGGATGTCGGCAGATGTGCCGCGAGCAGCTCACTCGTGGTGGTCGACTCGTTCTCGAGCGCGTCGATGGTGCCGTCGCGCTCCGGATAGTAGTTGTTCGTGTCGATGACCACCTTGCCGGCGAGCGGCTCGACCGGAACGGCGAGGTACGCCCGCAGCGGCACCGTCACGACCACCAGGTCGCCGGCGGCGGCGGCTTCGGTCGACGTCGCCGCCCGGGCGCGCGGCCCGAGCTCGGACACCAGATCCTGCAGGGTCTCCGGCCCCCGGGAGTTGCTCAGTACCACGTCATAACCGGCGTTCACGGCAAGCCTTGCCAGAGTTCCGCCGATGTTTCCACTGCCTATCAGTCCCAGCGTCGTCATGCTCCGTGCAACTTCCCCCGTCGCGCTCGCCATTCCCCGACCAGCCGCCGCCGCGGTCGTGGGCCGGTTTCGGGCGGGTGAGGCCCGGGCCCCACCCGATACCCGGGGAATCCACGTTCATAGCGGTTGATTTCCGTTATCCAGTACCGGTCGTCCGCCCTGAGCGGAACGTCGTTGACGTCGCCGCCGCTGCTTCTTTCGGCCGTAACTAGGCAGGGTCCGGATCGACCTCCACAGGAGCGGGGTCACTTCGGTCTGGGGCGGGGGC
>NZ_JBFLUG010000183.1:0-11550 GCF_041008525.1 Parafrankia sp. FMc2
GGCGCGGCGGAACTCCTCCAGCCGTCGCGAGACCGTCGGACTCACCATGATCGCGGTGCGGGGGCGGCGGGACGCTCGACGGGACGGCGACGGGCGAGCGCGCCCAGGTCGGCCGTGCGCTCCGGGCGCGCGAACAGCTGGCCGAGGTTCTGCTGCGGCATGCGGTGCGGCGCGCCCAGTTCGCTGGTCGGTTCGTCGGTCATCGGGCGCTCGCCCCTTCCAGGTCGCGGAGCAGCGCCTCGCGCCGGGTGAGGATCTCGTGGGTCAGTGACGCGAGGTCGCCGGCCACCGCGCCTGCCGTACCGGCGATCACCTGGGAGCGGTCCGCCAGCCCACGCAGGACGTCGAGGCCGGTCGGGCCGTTCGCGGCCGCGACCTCGAGCTCGTGGAAGGGCTGACCACGGCGGCGGGCGTCACGCGCGGGGGCCTCAGCGTGGCGGACGATGGCCTCGAACATGAGATCACGTCCACCCAGGTCCGCGATGACATCGCGGCGGACCTCGTCGCGGATGCGGCGAGCGCTGGTACCGGCTGCGAACAGGGCGACACCGAGCAGTTCGAGCCCGGGGTTCACCCGGCGCATCCGCGCGAACTCGTAGGCGATCTGCTGCATGCCCTTGCGGGACGAGTCGTCCGACTTGATCGGGATGACCAGCCAGTGGGCGGCGCCGAGGACGAGCTGCTGCAGCGGCCGGTTCTCCGGCGGGCTGTCGATCAGGATCAGGTCGTACCTGTCGGCGATCGGGAGCAGGCAGCGGGCCAGTGCCAGCGTCGCCAGCTCCCCGGAGTCGGCGAACCGCTCGTACATGAAGTTGGGGATCTGGCGGACCTCCGCTCCCCCGGGAATCACGTCGAGCCCGGTCCGCCCGCCCACGGCGTGGACCGGGACGAGGGGGGTGCCGTAGCGGATGGCGTCGACGAGGCCCTTGCCGTCGTCGTCGATCTCCGCCTGTCCGGTGTAGCCGAGGTCCTCGCCGCAGTTGCCCTGCGCGTTGACGTCGATGACGAGCACCCTCGCGCCGCTGGCGGCCACGAGGGCGGCGATGTTGGTCGTCAGGGTCGTCTTGCCGACTCCCCCTTTGCCGTTGCCCACCGCGATGACGTGTTCCAGCTGCTCGTGCGGGAATCTGGCCTCGTCCGGCTGCGCCCACGGGTCTGTTGCCACACCGCCCACCTCTTCGGGTCGAGGCCCGCATTCCCCCACCAAAGGGGGACGGAGGCCGCGTGCCGAGTGTAGGGGCAGGCACCGGTGGCGGCGTAATACCTCACAGGCGTGTCGCCACACATCCCGACACACCCGCACCCCGGCGTGCCCGCGTGGTGTCTCCATTGATGGGATGCCCGGTGCCCGGCACCATGCCCCACCAGAACGCACCCAGGATGCCCCGACGTATGACGTGACACCACGCACGACCACGTGTTCCAGAACCACCACAGCGAGTTGCGAACATCCCGTCACGGCAGGGTGCCCGCGCGCCACCACGGCGAGGTGACCGCCCCCAGCCACGGCTGGTTGCTCGTACACCACCACGGCGCGTTGCGGGCACACACCCTCCAGACCGTGCCCGACCTCTGGCGAGCCTGGCGGCTCCCAGCGGTGGTGACGGACGGGCAACCCGCGGCGCACCCGCTCGTGCCACCACAGTGCACACCACAGACACACCCACCCAAGGCCGCCCTGGCGCCCCCACAGCGGGAAGCGGACAGGCACATCCCAGTGCCTGCCGTATCGCACCCACTACCGCACCGCGCCTTGCAGACACTGACACACCACACATGCCAACCAGTACCGCAGACACATGTGCACGCATTATTGGCCGCACTGTTGGCTGCATTATTGGCAACGTTCTTGCGTGCACTCGTGCAGCCAAACGTGCGAGCATTATTGGCCGCACGCGGGCGTGCGTGATGCCAACAAGGGTCGCCTGCCAGTGGTGGCAAAACCGTGGCTGCCGGATGTGACGGAAAGTTGTGGCCAACGTGTGCTCACCGTAGAGGAGCACGGTGACAGAACACCTGTTGACGACGGTGGCAGAACACCTGGTCAGGACGGGTGGAGCCCACAGTGTGCGAGAGGGGTCCGCCACGTGCGGGGGAGAGGCCGCCAGGCCACCGGCTACCGTTAAGTGGTACTTAATAGCCGTTAAGTGTCGCTAAACGGAGAGGTCACCGCCCTTGTCTTCGCCCGACCATCACAGCACCACCACGACCAACCACATCATCGATCTGCTCGCCGCGACACCACCGGACGACCGATGGCACGCCATCCGCGACCTGCGAGCACGCCTCCTGTTGCTCCAACGGCTCACGGTCCGCCAGCTCGCCGACGACGACCTCGGAGAGGTCAGCCGACGGCTCGGCGTCACGAAGTCATGGGTCAGCCAGCTCAGGAATCCGCCGGAGAATCCCAGCCCATGGGCGGTGTGGGGGAGAGCCCTGGCCACCGCCGGAGCCCTCGCGGATCTCGCCGAGCAGCCAGGAGCACGGCGCCTCGCCGCCGAGTTCGAAGACCTGCACTGCCGCTTCCTCCTCGCCGCTTCCGAGGAGGCTCGGACGCGGCTGGATGACGCCGCACGCCGCTGGTCAGCCGCCGCTCGGCGGCGTCGCCTGACCGCCGAGGCGGAGGACCTACTGGTTAGGTTCGAGGCGCTGGTCGCGTACCTACCGGCGCCCGAGGCGATGGCCGTCGAGGACGGTGACGAGGCCGAGGTCTCGTTCGCGTTCCACGCCGAACGGGCCGCCCAGCGTCGCGAACCCGGCTGGTCTCACGCACTGGTCTCAGCCAGCCCGACAGCGCGCGACTGACACCAGAACGACCGACTGATCCCGCGGCGGCGTCGGAGATCCCAGGACGTTCGACAGCGCCCCAGAGCTTCGGATCGGACGCGAGGTCGGCCAGCCTGTCACGGACGACCGTCCCGTCCAGGTGGCTGCCTGCGGCGGGATTCAGAGTGCTTCCACGCGGCTCGGGTGGGGACCACAGCCGGGTTTGACTCGCCGTCCATCGCTCGCCGGCCATCCGCGAAAGGGTGGGGCCAGTCAGCGCTCTCCGTCGGCCGGCGGAGTCATCACGAGGCTGTCGCGGCGGGGGAGCAGGCGGCCGGTCCGCTCCGCCAGCGCGGTGCGGGCGGCGTCACGTTCGGCCTCGGCTCGTGCGGCGCGCTCGGACGTCCCACCGAGCTGGGCGCGGACCGCGGCGAGCTCGCAGCACTGCTGTCCCGCAGGGCAGCGAGGTCGGCGGTGAGCCGGTCGCGGTCGGTGGTGAGGGTGACCGCCGTCGCCTGGGCGGTGCGGGCGGTGTCCTCGGCGGCTCGCCGAGCCTCCGCCTCCGCACGGGCCGCCGAGGACCGGGTCCTCTCGTCGGCCGCGGCCGCCGCGGCACGGGCGGCATCGGCGTCGGCGGACGCCCGGGCAGCGGCAGCCTGGTCGCGTTCACCTACCGCGGCCGCGCGGGCGGTCTCGGCGTCCCGGGCCCGTCCGACCGCCTTCGCCGCGGTCGCCTGGCCGTCGTCAGCGGCGTCCACCGCCCGGTCACGCCCGACGGCGCCGGCGCCGGCGACGCAGGAGCGGATCAGTGCTCCGGTGCGCGCGGAGCCCTTGAGGTCCGCGGAGGCGATCGTCCGCGCCGAACGCAGACGACTTCCTCGGATATGAGCACGTCTTCACCAGCATGGGCGAGCGGTTTCGCTACCCTTCAAGAAGCTTCGCATTGTCGATGGTGCCGATTGGAGCATCCTTGTCTTCCAACCGCTCGCTTCCCCCGCTGTACACCCTTCCTCAGCTCGCCCGCCGCGCCCGGATCTCCGAGGGGCGCGCCCGGGCCCTGCACACCGCGGCCGCTGGCAGCCGGCTCCCCGCCGTCGACCGAACCGATGCCGACGGTCGACCGCTCTGGGAAGAAACGACCATCGACGCCTGGTGCCGCGTCAGCGGCCGCGACCTGCCCGCCGAATCCGACTGGCTGTTCCACGCCCCTGACGCCACCGAACCAGCGCCGCTGCTCTACCACGGGGCCGCGGCCCGCCCAGCCGGTCGGGGCCGCTCCGGGCGTCCGATACACGCGATCGTCTGGGACACCCCGCACGGGCACGTGATCTATGTGACGTGGCTGCACGGCGTCCACCGCGCCCCGGTGCCGGAGCGCGACCAGGCCGCGCTCGTCGCGGCCGAGCTGATCGCGCCGCGTTTCCACGCCGACGCCCTCATCGTCCTCGTCCCCGACCTGGTCTACTCCCGCACCGCCACGGAGAACGTGACCGTCGATCTCTACCGGCTCCGCCCCGCCGCCGCCGGTGTCGGTGCCGGGAACGGGGAGCCGACCGTGGACTGGCGAGGCCAGGTCGCCCCCACCGAAGTCGCTCGCGTCATCGGGACTCCCCTTCCGCTGTGGATAGCGAACACCTGCCGTCGCGAAGAGCTCGACCGGGCGCGCGCCTCCCTCGGCACCACCCTCACCGTGCCTGACGTCCTCTCGGCCTGGCCGGCCACGCTCGCCCGGCTCCGCGCCGCCCATGACACCGGGCTGCCCACCAGCCATCCCGCGGCCTACGCCCTCCTCCTCACGGATGCCGCCGGCACCCTGGCCACAGTCCGCCAGCTCCACATCGCGCTGCCTACCTCCGGACCAGGCTGGTATCTCGCGGCACGTCCAGCGGCGCCGAACCTGCCTCTCGACCTCGAGACCGACCTGGCGTTCCTGTCCACGCAACCCGCTCCCGACCCAGCCCAGCTCACGGCCGATCTCGTCGCGCTGCGCGGCGTGGAACCCGACCTGCCGGCCGACGCCGACGAGGGCGACGCCTACGCCCACGCGGTCACGCTGCTCGCCGCCGCCCTGGCTGACCACGACCCCGCCCTGGCCGCCGACACCGTCACGGTCGTGTCCGGCGACCTGGCCGGCCCGGTCACCGACGCCTGGGTCGACACCTTCAGCCGCCACCCCGACGCAGCGCAGGTCCTGCGAACCCGCCGCGGTCGCCGGCTCCTCGGCCGCATGTCCCCGAGCCGCACCGAGCTCTTCACCGACCCAGCGGGCCGCCTCATCGCCCTCCTCGACGAGGGGCGCGACACACGCCAGTTCCGCGCCGAGTGGCCGCTCGGGCTACCAGTCGGGTGGGGCGAGCGCACCGTGATCGCGATCGACCACGACGGATCCTATGGGCCGGCGCTGGCCCTGACACCCGCCGAGGGCGGCCTCCGGGTCGACCCGGTGCCCGTCTCGCCCGACCGCATCGGCACCGATCTGCTGTACGGCTATGGCGGTGGTGGCCCGCTCGCTTTCTACGCGGCGCTGCGCCGGGTAGCGCTCGCCGAACACCGCAGCCTCGACGGCCACACCCACCCACCGCACGGCAGCGACCTGTTCGCCGCGATCTCCGCCACCACCGGACCGCTACGGCTTCCCTGGCCACAGGTCGAGCGGTGGGCTCGCCAGGATACGGCCCGCCACCTCAGCAGCTGACAGGAGACACGGCCGGGCTCCTCCCGGGCGTTGCGGACAGGGCCGCACCAGCGTCGCCTGCTATGCGCCCTACAGGATCGTGCTCACCCGGCTGCGCTACGCCCCCGGACCCAGACTTACGCCGCCCGACGAACCAGGGAAGGTCTCAGCCACCGATAGATCATCCGCAGCTTGAAGCGCTACGTTCCGCGCGAGGTACACACGATTCTGAGAGGGGCCTGACGGCCCATAGGAACATCCCCTGTGGGGCCAATGGAGCCTCTGACCGGCTCCAGGACGATGCGGCCGCTGGGTTCAGACCGCCTGGTGGGCGCCGGGCCCGGTTCAGGGGTGGGGGAGTCGGGTGACGTGGCCCATGCCGAGGGTGGTGCGGTCGCCGACGCCGGCGTAGGTGGCGAAGGTGGCGAGCAGGTCGAGGGCGTGCCGGGCGTCGGCGGGGACCCGGGCGGGTTCGGCCAGCCCGTAGCGGACCGTCCCGACGCAGCCCCGCGCCGGCGGGACCTTCGGCTTCACCAGATGCTCGGCGACGCGCAGCTCGCAGCCGACGACCTCCAGATGCTCCTCGACGGCCCGGCCGAGGGAGTCGGGGAGGTCCAGCCCGCCGCCGGGTGCGGCGGCGAACGCCTGCCAGCGGGCGGCGAGCGCGCGGAAGACCCATTCGGGCTGCGGGAACACCCGCTGGCGGCGGGCGCCCTCCTCCTTCGCCGTGCTGAACCCCACCGGCGTGACCAGCCGGAACCCGACCTCGGTGGCGGCGGTGGTCTGCGCGGCGAGCGCGGCGTAGCTCGCCGGCATCCGCGGCTCGACGGCGACGGGACGGTACTCGGTGCGTCCGACCCGCCAGACCGGCTCGGTCAGCAGCGCCTCGTAGACAGGGGCGAACAGCTCGTCGGCGAGCAGGCCCACCTCGAACCGGACCTTGGTGGAGGTGGCGCGCGGCGGCTGGTCGCGTTCGTCGAGCAGCGGGGTCAGCGTGTACGGCTTGGGCGGGAGCGCGTCGTGCAGCCGCGTCGCCAGGTCAGGGTGGCGCCGGGCGAGGGCGGCGAGCACGGCGGCGGCCACGCCCGGCCCGGTGTGCGGCGGCGGCAGCGCCCCGGGCGAGACGGGTTCGAGCGTGGTCACGATCCTTGCCGGCATCGGTCCCCCGTGGTCCGGTTGTCGACGGTCTGGGCGGTCGGATGATCCCAGGGGGCCGCGCCGGGCCGGCCGTGAGCCCGTCCACGGCCGGCCTACCCACCACAGCCGCGGCCGGAAGGCGACGCGACCGAGGTGGGGTATGCCGGCGTCCGGCGCCCAGATAGAGGGATGGCGGTATGATCTTGCCTTCCCACAGGTCAGAGTGCCTACAAGACAGATCGCGGTCGCAGCGATCAAAACCGAGTCGGATTGAAACTTGGCAGTTCCGTAGAACGTGCACGTGCCCTCGCCGGGTCGCAGCGATCCCCAACACCGAGTCGGGCAGGACGACCCGGCGCTCTGGCTCGCGCGCAGGTGGATGTGCGGCGCTCTCGCGGCCCACGGCGGCGACAGCGATCCGGCTGCGTCGTGAAGCCCGCGAACAGCAGGGGCCGTACTGGATCCGGGGCGCAGCCGATGGCTGTAGATCCACTGCCGTAGCAACCCTCGTCAGGGGCCGTTGATCGCCGTATCCGGACGCAGCGGTACGCTCTCGTCCGCCCCTGGTTCGACGGGCTACCGGTCCCCGACGAACCCTTCACCATCGGCGCCCTCGGCCTGCCCGTGGTCTACCGGCGCAAATCCGACGGCCGCACCGCGGTCGTGGCACCGCGTACGGCCAACGGCGAGGAACTACGCCGAGCATCCCCGCTGTGGCTCCGCGCCTACCCGACCGCCTCCGGTGAGTGGCGGCTGCGCTCCCTCGCCCTGATCGCCGAGTTCCTCCCCGTCGACGCCACGCTGGAGATGCGCGCACGGGACCGCACCCCGGAGCTGCTGACATCCCCCAATCCGGAACAGATGAGAGAACTCCTCCAGGCCTGGTTCATCTGATCCACATCACCTGTGGAGAGCGGGGCGGCGTCCAGCCGCGGGTCATGCCGGCGGAGCCGCGCACGGCCACGGTCGAGGGCCTCACGTGCCTGCTCGGGCGGCACCCCGCAGCCCGCCGACGTCGCCGGCAGCTGGTAGGGGTTGAGAACTGCCGCTCAGTCAGCGCTCTTTAGTGGTCAGTAGGGCGCTATAATGGTCGTGTGAACCTGAAGGAGTGGGCCGAGTCGCAGGGCGTGGCGTACGTGACCGCTCGTCGCTGGTATGCGGCCGGCAAGCTCCCGGTTCCTGCTCGTAAGGTCGGCGGCCTGATCCTGATCGGCGACGCGCCCGCGAAGGAGGTGGATCTCGCCGTGGTGTACGCCCGGGTGTCGTCGGCCGACCAGAAGTCCGATCTCGACCGGCAGGTCGCCCGGGTCGCCACCTGGGCTGGTGAGCGGGGCATCCCGGTGGGCCGGGTCGTGACCGAGGTCGGCTCGGCGCTGAACGGGCGTCGCCGGAAGTTCCTCGCGTTGCTGAGTGACCCGGCGGTGACGACGATCGTCGTCGAGCATCGTGACAGGTTCGCGAGGTTCGGCGCCGAGTACGTCGAGGCCGCGCTGTCCGCGCAGGGCCGCCGCCTGCTCGTCGTCGACCCGGGCGAGGTGGACGACGACCTGGTTCGGGACATCACCGAGATCCTGACCTCGATGTGCGCCCGGCTGTACGGCCGCCGGGCCGCCGCGAACCGGGCCGCCCGCGCGGTGGCCGCCGCAACCGGGGATACGCCGTGAGGACGCTCCAGGCGTTCCGGTTCGCGCTCGACCCGAACAACGCCCAGCTCGCCGACCTGCACCGCCATGCCGGGGCGGCCCGGTTCGCCTACAACTGGGGCCTGGCGCTGGTGAAGGCCGCGCTGGCGCAGCGCGACGCCGAGAAGTCCTACGGGCTCGGCGGGGACGCGCTCACCGCGGTGCCGTGGACCCTGCCGGCGCTGCGGCTGCGCTTCAACCAGGCGAAGAACAACGTCGCCCCGTGGTGGACGGAGTGCTCCAAGGAGGCGTTCTCCGCCGGGCTCGACCAGCTGGCGCGGGCATTGAAGAACTTCTCCGACTCGAAGAAGGGAAAGCACAAGGGTCGCCGGGTTGGCTTTCCCCGGTTCAAGAAGCGCGGGAAGGCCCGCGCCTCGTTCCGTTACACCACCGGCGCCTACGGCCCGTCCGGGGACCTGGCTGTGAAGCTGCCCCGGGTCGGCAGGGTGAAGGTCCACGAACCTATGGGTGCGCTGACCGGACGGCTGGCCGTCAGCCAGGCCCGGCTGCTGGGCGCAACGGTGTCGCGGACCGCGGGCCGCTGGTATGTCTCGTTCACCGTCGAGGCTGACCGGGAAGTCCCGGCCGAGCCGACGTCCCGGCAGCGTCGAGGCGGGATGGTCGGGGTCGATGTCGGGCTGAAGCACCTCGCCGTCCTGTCGACCGGGGAGCATGTCGACAACCCGAAACCACTCGCCCGCTCCCTGCGCACGCTGCGGCGCACGTCCCGGGCCTACGCCCGGTCAAAGCCGGGCTCGGCTGGACGGCGAAAGCTCGCCGCCAGGCTCGCTGGTACCCATGCCCACGTCGCCCACCAGCGCCGCGACGGGCTACACAAGCTCACGACCCGGCTCGCCACGTCCCACGAGGTGATCGTGGTCGAGGATCTGCACGTTGCCGGGATGGCCCGCAACCGGCGGCTCGCCCGCGCCGTCGCGGACACGGGGATGGCCGAGATCCGTCGCCTACTCGCCTACAAGACCGTCTGGTACGGCTCCCGTCTGCACGTCGCGGACCGCTGGTACCCAAGCTCGAAGACCTGCTCCGGCTGTGGCTGGCGAAACCCAAGTCTCACCCTGTCGGACCGTATGTTCCACTGCCAGTCCTGCGGACTGGCGATCGACCGCGACACCAACGCCGCGATCAACCTGCGTATCCTCGTCGCCGCCAGTACATCGGAGACGCGAAACGCCCGTGGAGCCGACCATAAGACCGCGCCTGCGCGGCGGGTGGCTGCGAAGCGGGAACCCGGCACGGCTTCGGCCAGTCAGACCGGGGGTGCCTCGCCGAGAGGTGAGGCGGCATGAGGGCGCCATCGAGCGCTCACGTGCAACGGTCGGAGACCTCGGCTATGGTGCGGGCACGGCGCGGCGAGGTCACGACCAGACGACCTCGTCAGGCGGCACAGTCAGGTCGTCCAGCAGGTTCAGCACCTCCTCGGCGCTACTCACGACGGTGACACCCGGGCGGTGGGCGTACTCCTGTGCCCACGCGTGTACCAGGACGGTGTCGAGCAGGAAGACGGGCCGGCCGTGTTCGAGCGCGAGCCGGGCCTGGGTGCGGGCGCCGCTTTTCTCCGGGGCTTCCACGACGACCGTCGCGGCGGCGTAGCCGCTCATCACGCCGTTGCGCATCAGGAAGCTTGTTCTGGTCGGCGGGGAGTCCGGCCAGAACTGGGAGAGCACGAGCTGTTCGCGGGCGAGTTTCTCCTGCAGGGGCGCGTTTTCTTTGGGGTAGGACTTGAGCAGGCCGGTTCCGATGACGGCGACGGTGCGCCCGCCCTCGCGCAGGGCGGCCCGGTGCGCCACGGTGTCGATACCGGCGGCGAGACCGCTGACGACGACGCGGCCTCGGCGCGCGAGCCCCGCGGCGATCTCGTCGGCGCGGCGCAGTCCTTCGGTCGAGGCCGAGCGGGTACCGACCACGGCCACCCCGGTGGCGTCGTCCGGGCTCATCTGGCCTCGGAAGAACAGGAACGGGGGGCGTTGGTGGACGGTGAGCAGCTGCGCGGGATAGTCCGCATCAAGCAGGGTGACTATTCGAATACCTTGCGCGTCCCACCCGAGCAGGGTCTCACGTGCCGTGTCCAGAGCGGCGCCGATTCCGTCGGAGAAGCCTTCGAACAGGTCGCCCTGGTCCGTGTTCGTGTCGGCTTCTAGGACACGCAGCGCGCTGCCGGCCTCTTCGACCTCGTCGGCGACGTGCCCCCACTGACGGCGGCGGCCACGCAGAAGCGTCAGCAGCGCCGCGTGTTCCGTCAGGCGGTCCATGGCTGGTGACCCTAGCCGCCGGCTCATCAGCGCCTGACCTGGGGGACCACAGGCCTACACGACAGCGGACAGATCATGCGTTCTCCGTAGGCTCCCAGGACCACACCACACTGTTCGAACTCACGTTCGACATCCGAGCGTATCGCAGCACGGCCCTTCCCGGTCGTGGCGGTAGCCCGCCAGGGCCACCGGATCGCTTAGCGGGTCGCGGGACGGCCGATCTGGTCGAGCAGGCCGGAGGCGGTCCGGCGGTCCCAGGCGCGGGCGCGTTCGACCCACCGGTCGTAGGTGGCGGGCTGGTTGCCGGGCCAGCGGTCGGCGAGGGCGGCGGCCATGGGACGGCCCTCGCGCCAGGCCCGCCGCATCACCGCGATGCGGTCCAGCCAGGTGGCGTCGGTGCGGCGCAGCGGGCCGTCTCCGCCGAGCCGGTGCCGCGCGGCGGTGACCGCCGGGTCGTCGTCCTCGCCGGCGGACGTGCCGGCCGGCACCGGATGGGGGCGGGGGTGGCCGCGGGCGCGGACCTCGGCTTCGACGAGACGCACGAGCCGGGACGTGACGGCCGCGGTGGGGCTGGCGGCCGTCATGGTCAGCCCGGTGCACAGCCACCGGCCCGCCCGCGGCTGCCAGGCGGTCTCGATGCGCCAGCGGTGCCCGGTGTCCGGGTCGGTCCAGGTGAAACTGTCGCGGTCAGCTGTCAGATCAGGGGTCATGCGGGTTGCGGGTCGGGCAGGGCGGCGCGCAGGGCGTGGAGGGCGGGGGCGAGTGCGTCGATCTCCGGGGCGTATTCGAGCCGGCTGGTCCAGCGGGCGGGGATGGCGGCGGCGCCGTCGCGGGCGCCGAGCAGGCCGCCGGTGATGGCGCCGGTGGTGTCGGCGTCGTCGCCGCGGTTGACGACGCCGACGAGCAGGTTCTCCAGCGAGTCGGGCTGTTGCAGCGCCCAGACGGCGACGGCGAGGGAGTGCACGACGTAGCCGGTGGTCGGCAGATCGGTGAGCGCGGTGGCGGCGGGGGTGGCCAGGGC
>NZ_JBFLUG010000184.1:0-11507 GCF_041008525.1 Parafrankia sp. FMc2
GGACACACCCGGACCCTACGGTCTGGTCAACCACGCGGCGCCAACACCCCCGGGTCGCCGGGTCATCGAAGAGCCCCAGCCTGCCACGAAACCAAAAACCGACGATCTACGAGACCTGACCAGTTACTCGCTGAGGACCACGGAAATCAACGAAGTGATCCCGGGCATCGCTTTTCTGGCCGCCGCGGGAGCGTTCCGAATCGGTGCCAAGGTCAAGGACAAGGAAATTACGGAAAAGGCGTTGCAGCTCGGCGAGGGATGCGCGATCCAGATCTATGACGTCGAGAGCAACGGTTACGCCTTCGCAACCCCCGAGAGCTGGTTCGTGGACGATCACCTTATCTCCCGGTTTCCGGGATACACGCGAACCCGCTCTGTCTGGTCGCTCTACGACGCGGTCAGCGAAATTGCGGTGAAGAAACCGTCCTGACTCCAGTTGATCCTGCCTACCAGGCCGGACGGCATCACCGCGCACCACGTCCAGAGACTGTCAGAACTTGAACGTCCGGGACAATCACAGCCGGAATAGGCGGCCGACATGGCACGACGGCGACGCAAGACTCTCGTGGTCTGCCGTTCCTGCCACGACGCCATCCACACCGGAAAGCCGATCCCGCAGCTCACGTCGTAGTCACTGGAGAGCGACGTGCGGTGAAAGTCGCATGCGTCGTTCGGGCTGGGGGCCGCCGGAAAAGGACCCGCACCCGCGGGCACCTCGCCGGCGGCCCACCAGTGCTCTGTGGCACGCCTCTCCCGTGTCGTGCTCACCGAGGTCGCCGCGCACAGCGGCTGCTGGGCGAAGGTCGGCCCGCCACCGAACGACGGCCCCCGCGCGCAGACGACCCGGGAACGCGGATCGCAGGTCCATGACCTGCTCGATCAGGGTGTCGGTCTGCTCGATTGCGCCCGGCGGCTCAACCTCGGTCTGAACACGGTCAAGCGCTACGCGCGGGCGACAGAGCCGGAACGGCTGGTGCGTGTCGGCGCTTCCTGATAACTGACTCCCTGCGGTGCCTTGGGTTTCAGTATTCGTCGCGACGGGATCTTGCTTGGTGGCGAAGTGGTGGAGGATCCCGGGGTGGCTGATGCCGATGCGCTCGGCTAGTGCCGCTTCCGACAACGTCTTCCCGCTTTGGTGATGTCAAATGTGCTGGTCATGGGCCTGCCTCACCCCGGCTGGACAGGCCGACGTTGGCGGGTCCGGCACTAGCTCCAACAGTCGGGTCCCGCGGTAGCCCTGCCGGGCGAACAGCTCGACGGCGGCGTCGAGGATCTGCTTGCCGCCGGGCGACGCCGCAGTGGTTCAGTGCGCCCTTCTTCGGCGGCATCAGCCTGGCACTCCCAGCGGGGTTGACACGATCAGGAACCTCCCGATAAACCTACAGCCCTGTCGGTAAGACGTGTCGTGGGCTGCGCGCTGGACGGGGCGCGGCTCCGGCGAGGACTCGCGCGCTGGCAGTGCGATGCCCTCGGGAAAATGACTCTGAGTAGTTGACATGGAGCGATGGTCGGATGAAGTCGCCAGATGACGCTGAACTGAACGCTGCACGTGGTGACATGGCGCTTCGAGGGAGGACGTTCCTCCTCGGAGGTGTCTTATCTGCCGCCGGTGTCGTCGACGCAGGTGGGTTCGCCGGATGCTCGCGTAAGCCGTCGACGTCCGGCGGGGGGCCGGAGTCCTGGAGGGTGCCCGAAGCGGCATATGTCCGCGACCGGGGCCTCGCCGGTGCGGGTCCCTGCGCCACCATCGGCGACCATGAGTGCGCTACGGGTGAGCCTACGGGCCTGCAGACCCTCATCGGCGGGCTGGGCGTGCCTGGTCTGGGTATCCCGCTCGGCGGCGTCGGCTCGTTCTACTACAACCTGTTCGGGACCTTCGGGGCTGTGGAACATGAGTAGCTCGCAGTCGTCGAACTTCTGGGAGAGGCGCACCCTCCCGCAGGTGGCGTTCCATGTCCGCGAGCAGGTCGAGGGCGTCAGGCGGCCCGACCGTCAGGACCCTCGCCACCCGGCACGACAACATCGCCCCGCAGGGGAACTTCGGTGGCGTGCTCTCGACATGGAAGCAGCTGAGCCCCGACGACGGCACCTACGCGACGCTCTGCCCATTCGGGTGGACGACCTACAAGGCCGGCAACCCCGCCCGGTCCACCCGTCATGGTGAACACAGACCTGAAGCACGTCCCGATGGACTACATCCAGCCACCCGGCCGCTACATCCCGGAAAAAATCGGCGACGTGTGGCCCGGCACCACGTACATGGCCACGGCCGCCGCCGTTCACATCGGCCGCAGCACCGGCGACGAGGCGCTCGTCGCCAAGGCCCTGAAAATGAGTGAAGCCGTGGCGAACCAGATCTTCGACGAAGGCGAACGCTCGACCAAGGGCTACGCCTTCGGCACCAGAATCCTGGTTCGTGGACGACGTCACGATCTGCCGGTACACCGCCTACACCCGGGCCTGCTCCGTCTGGCAACTCGTCGACGCGCCCGACACCATCCCAGGGAAATCGAAATAGCCCTCCCACAAAACCGAAAAGGATGACCACCATGATTCGTTGGGGTGTGGTGGGACCGGGCGAGATCGCGGCCGGGTTCGCGGAAGCGATGCGGTTGGTCGACGACGGAGAGATCGTCGCGGTGGCGTCACGCTCGACTGAGCGCGCCACGGCCTTCGGCGACAGGTTCGGGATCCCGACCAGGTACGGCGACTACGCCGCGCTCGCCATCGACCCCGACGTCGACGTGGTCTACGTGGCGACCCCGGCGTCGCGGCACGAGCAGGACACCGTCGCCTTCCTGGAGGCCGGCAAGCACGTCCTGTGCGAAAAACCGTTCGCGCTCGACGCCCGACAGGCCCGGCGGATGGCCGAACACGCCCGCGGCCGCGGACTGTTCCTGATGGAGGCGATCTGGAGTCGGTTCCTGCCGGCCTACCGCTCCCTGGTCGACGTGCTCGCCAGCGGACGCATCGGCGAACCGCTGCTGGTGGAGGCAGACTTCGGGATGCGGTGGCCGGTGCGCCCGGAGCATCGCCTGTTCGACCCGGATCTGGGTGGCGGTGCTCTGCTCGACCTGGGCATCTACCCGATCCAGCTCTGCTCGCTCGTGCTCGGCTCAGCCGAACACGTCGCTGCAGCCGGTGTCATCGGCGAGACCGGAGTCGACGAGCAGGTCGCCGCGGTGCTCCGTCATGCCTGCGGCGCGCTTGGCGTGGTCAAAGCGGCGATCCGGGTGACCATGTCGTGCACGGCGCGCATCGCGGGCACCGGCGGATCGATCGACCTCCCAGCGTTCATGCACTGCCCGAACGCCCTCACCGTCACCACCCGCCCCGGCGGTGCCGAACACATCGACGGCTCCTACGAGGGCAACGGGCTGCAGTTCGAGATCGCCGAAGTGCACCGCTGCCTCACCGAAGGACTCACCGAAAGCCCGGTGATGCCGCTGGACGAGACCATCGCCCTCGCCTCCACCCTCGACGCCATCCACGCCCAAGTACTCACGAGCGCGGCGCGTTCGCGCTCGTCGGTTCCAGTCCACGCAGGAGCCTCCGACCGAAGGCGAGCCCGATGAACCGTCCCTCTTCACACCGTTCGCTGCTCGACTTCTACGCCGACCCCGACGCGGGCAGCTGGGAAGAGGTCGGGTACGTCTCCTATCCGCTCGGGCCACCGGCCGTCGACACACCGGTCGTGGCCCGCCCGCGGACGCGGGCATTGCCTGACCTGCGTGAACGTTACGACGCGGTCGTCGTGGGAAGCGGAGCCGGTGGCGGCGTCGCCGCATTCGTGCTCGCGTCCGCGGGAGCATCCGTGCTCGTCGTCGAACGTGGCCAGTGGTATGGCGCGGGCGACCTCGCGACCGACCACATCCGCAACCATCGGTTCTTCCTCGGGGGCGACCTCGACACGCCCCCCGGGCACCCCCGGGCCGTCCTCGGCGACGACGGCGAGATCGCCGTCGAGTCCGAGGACGGCCGCTACCACCACAACGCAATCACCGTCGGAGGCGGCACCCGGTTCTTCGGCGCCCAGGCCTGGCGGTTCCGACCCGAGGACTTCCGGATGGCCTCCCTGTACGGCGTCCCGGAAGGATCCGCGCTCGCGGACTGGCCGATCACCTACGACGACCTCCAACCGTTCTACGACCAGGTGGAATGGGAACTCGGCGTGGCCGGCCGCCCGCACCCCGACGACGCGCACCGCAAACGCGACTACCCGATGCCGCCGTTCCCGCCGACCGCTCTGGCCGCCGCGCTCGCGGCCGGCGCCGACAGGCTCGGATGGCAGACGGGACCAACTCCGCTGCTGCTGAACACCCGACCCCGCGCTGGCCGGGCCGCATGCATCCGCTGCGGGATGTGTGTCGGCTTCACCTGCCCCGTCGATGCCCGCAACGGCACCCACAGCACCGTCCTGCCCCGCGCCGTCGACCTCGGCGCCGACCTGACTGTTGGCGCGCAGGTCACGCGGGTATCCGCCGCTGGCGACGTCGAGATCGCCGCCGGCGGCGCGTCACGTGTCATCCGCGCCGAAACGGTCGTGCTCGCCGGCGGCGCGGTCGAGACCGCCAGGCTGCTCCAGCTCAGCGGCCTGGGCAACGACTGGGTCGGCGACTGCCTCCAAGGACACCTCTACGCAGGCGCGCTCGGCGTGTTCGACGAGCCGGTCCACGACGGACTCGGACCAGGCCCGTCCATCGCGACCAGACGCTTCGCCCACGGAAACGACAGCGTCATCGGCGGTGGCCTGCTCGGGGATGACTTCGTCAGGCTCCCCGTCATGCACTTCTTCATGACCCGCCTCATGGGCCTTTCCCCCGACGTCAGCCAGGCGTACGCGCGTCGCGCCATGGCGGAGAGCTACCGCCACACCGGCATGGTCTCCGGGCCGGTCCAGGAAGTGACGACTCGCAGCGCACGCGTTCGGTTGGCGTCAGGCGTGACCGACCACCTCGGCCTCCCTGTGGCCCGACTCGAAGGTTTCCATCACCCCGAGGACCTCCGAACCGTCGCGTTCCTCACCGACCGAGCCGAGGAATGGCTACGCGCATCCGACGCCCGCCAAACCTGGCAGATCGGCCCGATGAAGGAAACGACACTCTCCGCGGGCCAGCACCAGGCCGGCACCGCGCGCATGTCCGACTCACCCCGCCACGGCGCAACCGACCCGTTCGGCAAAGTCTGGGGAACAGACCGCGTATACGTCGCCGACGCAAGCCTCCACGTCACCAACGGCGGCGCCAACCCCGTCCTGACCATCATGGCCCTCGCCTGGCGAACCGCAGCACACATCGCCGCCAGCGGATAACCACGAGTAACGCACGACCAGAATGCACGACAGTCGAACCCGGCTGATAATGAAGGAGATCAATGACCCCGGCGAACACCGACGTGTGGCCAACGATCCGGCCCGGCCAGGTCTGGCTCGACACCGCGGGCCGGCGCATCCAGGCCCACGGGGGCTCGATCATCACGGGCGCCGACGGCCTGTTCTACTGGTACGGCGAGAACAAGGAGAGGACGACACCGGGCAGCGGCAACTGGCACTGGGGCGTGCGGGCCTACTCGTCATCCGACCTGGTCACCTGGGCCGACCGGGGCCTCATCATCCCGCCCGTGACCGACGACCCCACCTCGCCGCTGCATCCAGCACAGATGATGGACAGGCCACACATCCTGTTCAACGAGCGCACGGGGAAGTACGTGTGCTGGCTGAAGATCATGAGTAGAGACAGCCAGCAGACCCAAACCGCCACCGTCCTCGTCGCCAACGACCTGCTGGGACCCTACGAAATCGTACGCACCGGGTTGCGGCCGTGTGGCTTCGACGCCGGCGACTTCGATCTAACTGTCGACCCGAAGACAGGCAACGCCTACTACTACTTCGAGAAGGTGCACACCGAGCTCATCTGCGCCGAACTCACCGACGACTACACCGACGTCACAGGGAACTACAGCAGCCACTTCCCACACCCCGGGCCGCCGTTCACCCGCGAGGCACCCGCTCACTTCGAGCGCGGCGGATTCCACTACCTCATCACCTCGGGCACGACCGGCTACTTCCCCAACTTCTCCGAGGTCGCCTTCGGTCGCAGCCACCACGGGCCGTTCACCGTCCTCGGCGACGCACATCCCCACGACGCCTCACGCACCTCGTACCGGTCGCAGATCAGCTCCGTGTTCAAGCACCCCCACAAGAACGACCTCTACATCGCCCTCGCTGACCGATGGCTCCCGCAACTGCCGGAGGACATGCCCAACGTCTACGACGTTGTCGCGGCGATGGCGCGCGGCGACACGCCACCCTCAACCGGCAACGATCAGACGGTGATGGCGGCGGTGCGCGGCGAGAACACAGCGATCGCCGACTACGTGTGGCTACCGATCCGCTTCGACGACGACCGCCCGTCCATCGCCTGGCTCGACGAATGGAACCCCCACGACTTCGCCTGAGGGTGCCACAACGTCCATCAGCACCGAGGATCCGCGATGAAAGCCGACCGGCTGCACGGTAGGTGTCAAGTCAACTGAGACAGTTGATCGTTGGTCGATTGGCTCGGAACTGGCTGGTTGATCCACACGGTCTCCGGTAGCCGGGGCGGCCGTGGCCGGCGGCCGAACCGCTCGGGGTGCGCCGCGCGGGCGCGGTCGAGGGTGACCTGACGGTGGGCCTGGACCTGCTCGGCGGTGCCGAAGTGGACCGAGGCGGGAGTGCGGAACCCGATCCCGGAATGGCGATGGTCGTGGTTGTAGGCGGTGAAAAATCCCTCACAGAAGGCCCGCGCATCGACCAGCGACCCGAACCGGCCCGGGAAATCGTAGCTGTACTTCAAAGTTTTGAACTGCGCCTCGGAATAGGGATTGATGCTCCTATAGATGTCAAGTAGCCCGAGGAGGCGGAACGGAGTTCGCGACGTCGATTTTCTCGGGCGCACCTGGTGGCGGCAGGAGTCGATATACTTCTCGGGCGACATAGCGCTTCAGGCGGCGGATAATCTCTCGCTTTGTGAGCCCCTCGGCAGTGCGCCGGTCGACGTAGTCGATGGTAGGCGGTGATGCCACCGCATGCGCACGATGACGGTGCGGTAAAGCGCGGCATTCGCCTGCCGGTTGCCGCCTCGGTTAAGTCGATGGCGATGTGTCTTCCCGGAAGATGCGGGGATAGGGCTGACACCGCAGAGTTTCGCGAACGCCGATTCTGAGCGGATACGGTCGTTGTTGTCGCCTGCGGCGAGCAGCATCTCGGCGGCTGTGTCAGGGCCGATCCCGACAGCCTCGACCAAGCGCGGCGCGACGGTCTTTGTCTGCTGCTTGAGGTGCCAGCCCAGTGACTTGACCTCGTCGTGCAGACTCAGCCACCGCCGTGCCAACGACGCCAGGACGTGCAGCATCGCCTTCGTGGGCGTGGTTGGCGCGCCCACGCACTCCAGCGCCGCGCAGGCCTCGATGAGTCGGTGATCGGTGAGCGGTTCGAGAGCGCCTCGGAGCTCGTCATCGGCGGTCACCAACGTCGCCTTGAGAGTGATCATGGTTGCTGACTGGGCTTTCACCGCGGTGTCCCGAGCAACCTTGATCAGACGCAGTGCCTCGACCGCGCCATCGGCTGTCTTCGGGATCGCCGTCACGACGCCGGCGGCGACCTGGCGGGCCGCGTGCTCGGCGTCGATCGTGTCGCTCTTCCCGGCGTGGCGACGCACGCCGCTACGTGGCGGCCGGCTGACCTCCCGAACCTCGTAGCCGCGTTTCCGTAGGAAGCCCGCCAGCCCGCGTCCGTAGGATCCGGTCCCCTCAACGCCGAACGCGACCAGCCGCCCGGGAGATTGCAGGATTTCGAGGCAGAACGCGAGGAGTTTGGCGTAGGCCGTCGCGGTGGCCGGGATCACCAGGTCCGCGAGGTGGCCTCCGAGGCCATCGAGGAGTACTGCGACATGCTGATCCTTATGGGTGTCCACGCCGACGATGACATCGTCGCGGGAAAGCGTCATGCTGGGCATTGGCTGGTGGATCTCCTTCACAGATCACCGGTCGCATCCCGCCGGTCAGGCGGGCGGACAGGACTGCGATGAGACCCTGCTGCGATCAGGCTCCTATCAGGTCACTGCCCGCCTGGCCGACGGTCCACAGGCCGCCACCGCGATGGCCGACAGATCAACCCAAAGGCACCCGAAGGGCCGGTCGTTTGACGGGTCAGGCCAGCGCGGCAGCAACAACATGATGCTCGCAGTCATTCGAGGTCCGCGGCCGTGAATGCGACCGATGCACCCCCAACTCGACGAGAAGCTCGGATACCTGCTTGGAGACCATCGCTCCACCACGGTCCGCGTGGATCGCCCGCGGTGCGGCCCCGTTCCGAGCGATGGCGTCGGCGAGGAAGTCCTTCGCGACCACGGCATCCTCGGCGGCGGCCACAAGCCAGCCGGTCACATACCGGGAGTAGATGTCGAGGATCACGTACAGCTTGTACCAGACGCCTTTCTCCGGGCCCTTCAACGCGGTGATGTCCCACGACCAGATCTCGTCCGGTCCGGTCGCGGACAGCTCCGGGAGGACCCGGGGCGGGTGGGTCGCCTGCGCCCGGCGTTCCCGAGTCTGCCCGGCCGCGCGGGCGATCCGGTACATCGTCGACAGCGAGCACCAGTACCGGCCGGCGTCCAGCTCACGGGCCCAGACCTGCGGGATCGCCAGATCCTGGTACTCGGCCCGGGCCAGCACCGCCAACACCTGCGCACGTTCGGTGTCGCTCAGCGCCGCCGGCGGAGCCTTGCGCGCCGGCCACGGGCCATGCAACCGGCCACCACCAGCGGCATGACGGTAATGCGTCGCCCTCGACCGGCCTGTATAGGCGCACGCCTGTTTCACCGACACCCCCGCGGCACGCAGCTCGCCAAAAGCACCGTTCAGGACCTGATCTACTGCTTCTCGGTGTCCGTGCTCCCGGAAATCTGCTCCAAGCTTGAGATTTAACCTTTCTTCTTGCGTCTCGGCTTTGCTGGTATGCCTGTTTTGCGAAGTTCTGACCCGAGTCGGTGGCGTGGAGCGGGGGTGTTGCGGCCTCCGGGTGGGCGTCCGGGGCCGGGGTGGCTGGTTTTCGGGAGACGTGCCGGGGTTCCCAGGGAGCTGCCGGAAAATTACTCCGGTTTTTGACCGTGTTCTGAGTGGGTAGGGTCCGGGGGGTGAAGGAGGGGACCGAGGAGTTCCTGGCGGAGAAGTTCGCGGTGTTGCTGCCGCATCTGGACGAGCGTCGGCGGCGGCTGGTGCTGGGGGCGGATGCCAGGGCGTTGGGGCACGGCGGGATCCGTCTGGTGGCCCGGGCGGCGGGGGTCTCGGAGGACACCGTCTCGCGTGGGGTGGCCGAGCTGGGCCTGGGAGAACCGCCGACCGGCCGTACGCGCTCGGCGGGCGCGGGACGGCGGCTGTTGCGGGAGAAGGATCCGCGGCTGGTCGGCGCGCTGCTGGCGCTGGTCGAGCCCGACCAGCGCGGGGACCCGGAGTCGGCGCTGCGGTGGACGGTGAAATCGACCCGTGCCCTGGCAGCCGAGCTGACCCGGCAGGGCCACCAGGTCGGAGCGGACACCGTGGCCCGGTTACTCAAGCAGGAGGGGTTCTCCCTGCAGGGCACGTCGCGGACGACCGAGGGCACCCGCCATCCCGACCGGGACGGCCAGTTCCGCTATATCAACGACCGGGTGCGTGAGTTCACAGCGGCCGGGCAGCCGGTCCTCAGCGTGGACACCAAGAAGAAGGAGGTCCTCGGCGACTATGCGGTCGCCGGCCGGGAATGGCACCGCACCGGGCAGCCGGTGCCGGTACGAACTCATGATTTTCCCGAGAAGAACGCGCCCAAAGCGGTGCCCTACGGGGTCTACGACCTGGCCGCCGACACCGGCTGGGTGGCGGTCGGCTGCGACGGGGACACCGCCGCGTTCGCGGTGGCGACCCTGCGCCGCTGGTGGGACGGGGAAGGCCGGCACCGCTACCCACAGGCGAACAAGCTGCTGATCACCGCCGATGCCGGCGGGGCGAACGGCTACCGGGTCCGGGCGTGGAAGACCGGACTGGCCGACTTCGCCCACACGGCCGGCCTGGAGGTGACCGTCTGCCACTTCCCACCGGGAACCTCGAAATGGAACAGCATCGAGCACAGGCTGTTCTCCCGGATCAGCATCAACTGGCGCGGACGTCCGCTGACCAGCCACGAGGTCGTGGTCAACACGATCGGGGCGACCACCACCCGCACCGGGCTGACCGTGCATGCCGAGTTCGACCCCGGCGCCTACCCCACCGGCCTCGTCGTGCCCGACGAGGTCATGGCTACTCTGCCGTTGACCGCCCACGACTGGCACGGACAGTGGAACTACACCCTGCGACCACAGCCGCCGGCACCGGCCGCCGTCCCGCGTTACGAGGAACGCGCCCAGCCTGAGGACCGCGCCCCCGACTGGCTGCACCATCCGACCCTCACGGGCATGGAACGCCCCACCTTCACCACCCTGCTGGACCTGGTCGAGCAGTATCTCCTCGACCACCCGCCGATCAGCCTGCACCACAAACACGCCCGGTACCGCATCCTGCGCCGCGGCCCGCTGTCGCTGTCCGACCGGCTGCTGGTCACCGTGATCCACCACCGCTGGAAGACCCAGCACCGGGCGCTCACCCGGCTGCTGGGCTCACCCCGCGACGCCGTCAGCGACGCGATCCACGCGATGACCCCCTTCCTCGAAGGCCTCGACCGGCGCATTCCACCCGCACCGATCACCGCGCCCACCGTCCAGGACCTCACCAACCTGATCGACAAGAGCAACATCAAAGCCTGAAGTTATTTTCCGGCAGCTCCTTGATGCGAGACCAGGCCATGTCCTGCTCCGACGCGAGCAGCATCGCCGACTTGCCTGTCGTGCCGCTGGAGCAGGAGACGTAGTGACCCGCGGCCGCCAGACGTTCGATCCAGTCGTCGATGCCGTCGATGCCGGAGGTGTCGATCGGGCTGATCGGATAGGGCGAGACGGTGCCCAGCCATGTGCCGAGCCGGTCCCACCGCTCCTCGATCAGGAAGCTCTCCGGGTAGCTCTTGTAGACGCTGTGGGGGAAGAGTAGCCCCACCATGTCCTCGCGACCGCGGATCTCGGCGGTGCCGGACTCACGAGCCCGGTGGGCCAGCAGCCTGATCCGGTCCCTGCGCTCCTGGAACCGCTCGTTCAGGGCGGCTGACTGCGTCTCGCGCAACTCGATGTGGGAGTGATCGAACCGATCCTCCGCATCGACCAGCCGGGTCAGCGTCTCGATAGCTGAGCTCACAGGTCATCCTTACTGCTGGTAGGGGTGGTCGAGCTCTCGAAAAGGCACCTGGCGTGTATCATTAATCGATGGACCGGCCCAGCGCAAGAGGGACTCCGGAGCGAGGTGACGTGCACGACGGAGTGGCCACACCCCGGCGCGGGGCGGGGCGTCCCACCCGCGAGCAGGCCGAGGCGCGCCACGAGGAGCTGCTCGACACCGCGCTCGAC
>NZ_JBFLUG010000185.1:0-11416 GCF_041008525.1 Parafrankia sp. FMc2
GGCGGGGTCTGGCCACCCGCTACGACAAGACACCCGAAAGCTACGCCGCAGGACTGCACCTGCGCGGATCCATCCTCTGGCTACGCAGCCTCCCAACCCCATGATCCGAACCCAGAACAGGCCCTAGGCAGGTCGCGAAGGCGTGCTCGGCGTCGGTTTGACGTGCCGGGTCGGCGAGGGCGATCGCGGCGAGTTGGAGCGCCCGGGCGATCCCGGGCGTCCCGTAACACAGCAATGGTCGTCCGGGGCCCGGCTGGGTGGGTACCCGGCGTGTAGGTCGTCGCGGGTGAGCCACTGCGGCCACCATCAGATACCTCCGGAGGGGACTGTCGCCTTCAGGCGGCAGGGGAATCCGGCACGGACCACAACGGTCACACCAGGCTATGGTGGTATAACCGTCGGTGTGGGGCGGCGGGTGGCGAAGGGCACAGGTGGGGTCTGCGACCTCGGCTATCACGTTGTGTGGTGCCCGAAGTGCCGCCGTGCTGTCCTTGTCGGGCTGGTCCGTGACCGGTTCGACGCGCTGATCCGGCAGAAGTGCGCCACACACGACTGGCTGGTCGTCGCGCACCAGCGGCGGTACGTCGACGCGCAGGACGGGCGGCTGTGGCTCGGGGAGCGTGCCGGGTGAGGCGGACCTTCAGGTTCCAGCTCCGCCCGACTGTCCGTCAGGCCGCCGCGCTGACCGTGATGCTCGACGACCACCAGAACCTCTACAACGCGGCGTTGCAGGAACGCCGGGACGCCTGGCGGCACCCGTCGAAGACGACGGTCCGCTACGTCACGCAGGCCGGCCAGCTCTCCGAGATCCGCAGCTACGATCCCGACCAGGCACGCTGGTCGTACTCGTCGCAGCAGGCCACCCTGCGCCGCCTCGACAAGGCGTTCGCCGCGTTCTTCCGCCGGGTGAAGGCCGGTGAGACGCCCGGCTACCCGCGATTCAAAGGACGGAACTGGTTCGACACCGTTGACTGGCCGAAGGACGGCGACGGCTGCCGCTGGAACTCCCAACCCGACAACCCTGCCCGGACGTTCGTCCGACTCCAGGGTGTCGGCCACGTCAGGGTCAACCAGCACCGGCCCGTGCGCGGCACGGTCAAGACGGTGTCGGTGAAGCGGGAAGGCCGCCGCTGGTACGTGCTGCTGTCCTGCGACGGTGTGCCCGCCGAGCCGCTGCCCGCTACCGGTGTGGTCGTCGGTATCGACCTCGGGATTGCCTCGCTGGCCACGACCAGTGACAGCCGGCACTACGGAAACCCCCGGCTTCTGGAGCGCGCCGCCGGCCGGTTGGCCGACGCGCAGCGCGACCTTGCCCGTAAGGAGCGTCGCTCGAAGCGGCGAGGCAGGGCAGTCGCCCGGGTCGCCGGGCTGCACCGCAAGGTCGCCCGCCAGCGGGCCGACCTTGCGCACAAGACCGCGCTCGGTCTGGTCCGCGACCACGACCTGATCGCTGTCGAGGCCCTCACCATCACAGGCATGGTCCGTCGGGTCAGGGCCAGGCCCGATCCTGACAGCCCGGGGGTGTTCCTGCCGAACGGGCAGGCCGCCAAGTCCGGGCTCAACCGGTCGATCCACGACGCGGGATGGGGGGTGTTCCTGGGAATCCTGTACGCCAAGGCTGAAAGCGCCGGACGGACGGTGATCCCAGTTCCCGCCCCCAACACCTCCCGCACCTGCGCGGAGTGCAACCACTGCGCCGCCGAGAACCGGCCGACCCAGGCCGAGTTCGTCTGCGTCGCCTGCGGACACTCGGCGCACGCCGACGTCAACGCGGCGGTCAACATTCTCCGGGCTGGGCTGGCCCGTCAGGACGCGCAAGTGGCCTGAGAAGCCTGCGGCTTCAACCGTCGGAGTAGTCACGGACCGCTACCGCGAGGACGGCACCCTCTGGGACGACAACGCCGCCACCCGCCTGGGTTTGTAGAGCACGGCATCCAGCAGAGAGTGGAGCCGATCCTTGATAAGGCTCCGTTCAAGCGGCGGCCTATCCGCTCGACGTCCTCGGATCGACCACATTAAATTGTGAATTGCGTCACAAGAATGCTGTCTTTGACGCAAACACGCGATGCCGCTACCTGCAATTTCAGCGCGCCTCCCCCTCCGGAGAGGATCGAGCGGGAACAGCGCCGCCACCGCTACCGGCTACTCTTTGGTGGCCGTTGTGGCCCGGTCGGGGGATCGCCGGAATTAATTGCTGCGTTGCGTCTGAGAAGACGTACTGGTGTGACGTTCAAGCGGCAGGCGCTCAACACCTCATGTTGTCATCCCCGCACCACCCGAAGGTAGTTCCAGTAACCGATCGGCATGCGAAAGGTGACGAACCGGGGATGAGTCGACCTACCCGCCGCCAGAAACAGCGGAAGATTCTTGTGGGGTGCGCAGTCATCGCACTGCCGACGGTCTGGCTGTCCGTTTCCGTGTGGTGGTTCGCGATTCCGCTCTACCTCGTCGTGGTGCTGGCCATCCGTCTGACGGCCTGGCCGACCATCTGCAAGGCCTATCGGACAGCGCCGGACTCCGCGCTGATGTGCGAGAACCTGGTCTACGGCACGGCCACCGGGTGCGGGCACCACCGGGAATTCAAAAGACGTGATCTGTGGGCCGTCACGAGCCCACGCCACCCGCTGTCTCCCGCACAGACCGGTGTTCGCCTGCTGCGCGGCCATCGTCGCGCGCCTGCAGCCCAGTCCGTTCTGATCGGAGCCCCGGAACAGGTGACGTTCCGGAACGTGCTCGCCCTCTACGCCATGGTCCTCTGCGCGGTGGTGGCGGGCTGCGGCATCGCCGTGCAGGTCCTCGCCGGCTGAGCAGGTCCGGCTGGCAGTCACAGCCGCCGCGGCCCCGACCGTTCACCGGTCTCCGGGGCGCGGCCGTATTTCCCCATTCTTTCCGCGGCAAACGGATGCAACGGAGCATCGTGATGGCAGGCGATACCCGAGTTCGCGGGTATGAGCGGCGAGACGGTACACGGGTACGTCCCCATACCCGACGGACGCCCAATGGTGATGGAGGTAAACGGCCAGGCCGACTCGTCGTGAAATTCACGATTACGGTCTCAGTCGTGGCGATCATGTTCGGCGGTTCCGCTCTGGACGGCTCGGTGTCGATTGCCCGCGCGCCCAGGTCATCGGATTCCGCACACAGCTGTTCGACACCCCGGCGATGCACCGAGGCCGAGATAACAGTGGAGGACCTGACCTCGATCAAGACGCGGTTGGCACGGAGGGGGCTGCACCTCGACGGTCAGCTGCAACACGACGGCGCGAACTGCGCCGAGCATGCCTACGGAGCCGTCCAGGCCTTCTTCCGTGTTCACCCGTGTGCGGACCTCTTCCGCGCCCAGTTCCAGGGCAAGG
Organism: Parafrankia sp. FMc2; assembly: GCF_041008525.1. Taxonomy (NCBI): domain Bacteria; kingdom Bacillati; phylum Actinomycetota; class Actinomycetes; order Frankiales; family Frankiaceae; genus Parafrankia; species Parafrankia sp. FMc2. The sequence goes on from NZ_JBFLUG010000185.1 coordinate 3,357, forward strand.
ACAGCAGGGGGGACGTCCTCCTGGTCGCGGTCTCCTGGGTCCGGATGGCCGACGAAGCAAGCGCTGTCGCCTACCGGGAGCTGGTCGACACCTACGGCACGGGAAACGTCGTCGAGCTGTCCCGGGAGAGCGGCCGGTACCGCACCGTTCGTTACACCGCACGTCATTACAGCTCGGGCCGGAGCAGCACCGTCGTCGTGAATGCGCAGGCCGAGCCGGTTGCCCGTGGTTGGGTGGGCCTTGCTCTGACGACCGTCGTCGACGAGGCCATCCGATAGTCCCCTATGGGAGGAGGCCGGTGGCGGCACAAACAGCGATCCGTCGCCCGGCGCCTTGGCCGACCTGCTGGCGCGACGGCGAAGTGGAGTCCAGAGACGTGATGTACGGATCGCGATCGTCTAGTGACTCGCCGGAGGGGCGATCTGTGACGTAGAGCGACCAGCGCGTGATCCTCACGAGAAACCGGCGCAAGCGACTCGATGAGGAGATACGCGATGGCTGTGCGTCCCACTGTGACCGATGCCGAGGGGTTCGACAAGGAGCTGATGGCGGCGAGTCCGGCCCTGCGCTCACTCGGCCCCGGGCATGTTCCCGGTCAGCCGCATGTCCGCCGTCGCCCTGTGCCACCAGCCATATCGAGCTGAGCACAGCTGGATGCCGTGACCCTGCGCGACCGCGAGACGGTGGCCGAGGTGTATCCGGGACGGCGGAGGGCACCGGTCTGGCGGGACATGTCAGTACCGCTGGTCGAGTCGGAGGGGACCGTGGCCATGTCTACCCAACGAAGCGAGCATTCTGGTCCGCGACGCCTGCTCGACCGGATCAGCCCCGCGAGTGTCGAGGCCGCGGCGCCTGGGACGAGCGATGGCGCGGGACTCGTCGCCGCCCTGGTCATGGGAGCGCTCACAGCAGTCGGCGCACTGATCGGGACGCCGTTCGACCGGGCCGATGACGGCGCCACCGTCGGTGCTCTCGTGGGCATGGGACTACTCGCCCCGTGGATCATCTGGGTCATCGCCTTCTACCTGCGCAAAGGCTGGCGCACCCTGCGGGCACGGTCCCGGCCCGCGCTCCCCAGCACTGTCGACCACCAGAATCGCCAGCCGTCTCGGCGGGACCCGTCGGACGCCTGACGCCGCGGGCCGGCTGGCCTGATCACGTGGCCGCGCCACGCCAGGCAGCCACGACCCTCCCATGGGGAGTCAGCTCTCCGACCACCGGCAGGGGCACGATCTGACGCCGGGACTCGAACTCGATCCAGGCGAAGAGAATGCTCACCTGCCGGCGGCTACCAGCACCGAGCCAGCCCGACCGGCCGGTCTTTCCCGCCCCGAGCCCGGTGGGAGCCCGGCAGCCTGGTCGTGCTCAGGCCGCCGTCGGGCCGAACTGTTCGAGGAAGCGGGCGGTGAACAGGTCGGTGCCCTTGTACTCGGTGACGACGGCGGCCGGGACGACGGCCGGGCCGTCAGCGCCGGGCATCTGGCCGACGCCGCCGCGCGGCCCGAGCGGCAGCAGGATGATCGGGTAGGGCCGCGGCTGGTAGGTGGCCGTCGGGGGCAGGCCCCGCAGCTGGGCGCCGATGTTGCCGGCGACGATCTCGGCGTGTGCCAGCGCGTAGGCGGCCAGTTTCTCCTCGGCGACGTCGGTCAGGTCACCGATCGCGTAGACGGTGCTGTACCCGCGGACGTTCAGGTGCTCGGTGACGGCGACCTGGCCGCGCGCGGTGAGCGTGGTCAGCCGGCCCTCGGCGAGGTAGTCGCTGTTGGCGCGGGCCCCGTGGGCCTGGAACCACAGGTCGGCGGTGATCTCGTCGCCGCCGGTCGTCGTGACCGTGAAGGTCGCGGCCTGGCCGGGCGCGACGGGCGGCGGTGCCGTCAGGGCGGTGCCCAGCCGCAGGTCGACGCCCAGGTCGGTGAGCTGGCGGCGCAGGTCGTCACGCAGCGCCGGCTCGTAGCCGGCGAGGAGTTCCCCGGCCGGGTCGACGACGGTCACCGCCATGTCCGGCCAGACCTCCCTGATCTCGCCGGCGAGCTCCAGCCCGACCGGGCCCGCCCCGGCGATCAGCACCCGCCGGGCGCCCGCCAGCTCCTTGTGCGTCCGGCGCAGCTCGTCGAGCGCCTCGTCGGTGGCGTCGGCGGTCGGCCTCGCCGGGTAGGCGTAGCGGGAGCCGGTCGCGAGGACCAGGTAGTCCGCGTCGACGCGCCGTCCCGACTGGAGCACGACGCCCCGGGGGTCGACCGAGACGACGCGGTCGCGCAGCACCGTGGTGCGGGTGAGCGCCGTGGCGTACGGAAAGAACATCCGCGGCGCCCAGGAGGGCTGGACGAGCGCCCGTAGCGACCCGGCCACGTTGACGAACGCGTCCCCGGGGTCGATGAGCACGATCTCCACCGCCCCTGCGTCCAGCGCTCCGGTTCCCTCTGCCCCGGCGTCCAGCGCCTCGGCCTCCAGCGCCTTGGCCACCGCCGTTCCGCCGTATCCCCCGCCGACGACCACGATCGTGCTTCCCATGTCCGCTCCTCTCGGTTCCGAGGTCCGGCGTGTGCCGGGCGTCTCGGGAACGACTGTCACGGCGGGCCGCGCGGGCAGGAAGGCCGCGGTCATGGTGGTAGTGGCGGGGACACGACCGCGGCGTTCGGCGCTGTTACGGTCGGCTGGTGGGCGACAACGAGCTCGGGCTGTTCCTGCGGGTGCACCGCGAGGCGGTCAGCCCGGCCGAGGTGGGCCTGCCCGCCGGGCCGCGCCGCCGCGTGCGCGGCCTGCGCCGCTCCGAGGTGGCCGCGCTCGCCGGCGTCAGCGTCGAGTACGTCACCCGCCTGGAGCAGGGCCGCGACCGCCAGCCGTCGTCCCAGGTGCTCTCCGCCCTCGCCGACGCCCTGCGACTGACCGTCAGCGAGCGCGTCCACCTGCACCGCCTCACCAAGGCGGCCGACCCCACCTTCAACTGCCGGGGCGTCGGCGGCCCGGCCCGTACCGTCCGGGCGACCGTCCGGCTGCTGCTGGACCGGCTGGAACCGACGCCCGCGGTGCTGCTCAACCGGCTCGCCGACGTCGTCGCGCACACCGAGGGCTACGACCATCTCGCCCGGCCACTCGGGCTCCTCGACGCCACGGAGCCCAACCTCGCCCGGTTCGTGTTCACCGACACCCGTGCCCGCGAGGTGTTCCCCGACTGGCAGCAGGTCGCCGACGAGCAGGTCGCCGCGCTCAAGCAGGGGCCGTTTCGCGCACAGCCGGCGATGGCCGCACTCGCCGACGAACTGACGGTGACCGCCGGCGACGCCTTCACCCACCGCGTCGCCACGGTTCCGGGGCTCGCCCGGGGCAGCGGCGTCCAGCGCGTCCACCACCCCGAGGCGGGTGTGCTACGACTCGCCTACGAGACCCTGGAACTGCCGGCCGACGACGACGAGCGCCTCGTCGTCTACCTGCCCGCCGACGAGCCGACCGCCGCCGCGCTCCACGCGCTCACCGCGGCCCCGCCACGGGCACTGCGTCTCGTCCAGCCCTGAGGTCGTCCTGTGTCAGCGGGGCTTCGTCGGGTTCGTGGCCGGCACGCTGCTGGGATGGCAGACCTCGAAGGGTGCGGAGCTTCCGCCCGACTGCCTGATGCGTCCTGACCAGAGCGGGGCGCAGGTGTCGGTGGTCAGCGCCCGCAGCGCGGTTCCGTCATCGATGCCGTTGCCGAAACACCAGTCGTAGTAGACGTAGGCCTCGTGGACCGACCCGCCCGCCGCCAGGCGGAGCACGATCCCGGTGTCCCCCCACATGTCCTTCGCGCAGGTGTCCGGCGTGTCCGGACCCCCGCCCACCGGCGCGGCCCTGATCGCCGCCAGCAGCGCGGTCGCCGCGGCCCCACCGAGCTTCCGGGAGGCCAGCAGTCCGGGGCTGCCCACCGGGCTGTGCAGGTCGTAGTGGCAGACCGCGATCGCGTCCACGGCGTCGAGCCGGGCCACGTCGAACGGCGCCGGCGGACGGGCGAACCCGCCGGCCTGGATCGGCGAGCGGGCGGCGCAGCCATGCGGGTCGACCTCGACCTGGCGGGCCGAGGCGATGATCCGTCCGGCCTCGCCGAGGTGCGCCTCGTCGGTCAGGACGAACACCTTCGCCGCGCCGACCGTGCGGACGAGCCGGGTCCAGCCGTGCGCGCTCACCCGCCCGTCCGGCACCTCCTCGACCCCGCCGGCGGCCGGTGTGGCGGCGAACCGGACATGCGGCGACCAGTACTCGCGAGGCACGCCACCGCCATGCAGGTCCGGCTCCTCCCCACCGCCGGGGCAACCGATCATCATCTCGGCCCGGTAGGGGCCTCGGCTGTCGACGTAAGGCCGGTCGGGGAATGCCCGCGGCCTGCCCTCGACCGCGGCGCACCAGTCACCGCCCGGTGCCGGCGCGGGCTCCCAGGAAGCCGGGACCTCCATGACCACGTCCCGGAACGACTCCGACCGCCAGCCCGACTCCGACACCTCGGATGCCCCGCGTTCGCCAGGTGCTGCGACTTCGGGCCCGCGCCCGCCCGTCACCTCGCCGCCCGCCGGCCCACAGGCCAGCGCCGGACCACCGATGACCAGCGCCGTGGCCGCCCACACCATCCCTCGCAGAGCACGCCGTCTGCCGTAGCGGGCAACATCGACCAGACAGGCCACGACAGGCCACCGCGATGCGCGGACCGGATAATTTCCCATGGCGATACTGACGCATGGCCACGAATATCGGTTCACCAACTTGTGAACAATGACGACTACACCGAGTTCTTCCGCCGGTTCCTGACTCCAGCCGACATGTGTGTCAGGCAGGACCCGGTGCTTCGGGCCTTGGTGGGCTCGTCGCGCGGCCCCCGGACCAACAGCCTCAGGGCCTCCCGTCTCGTCACAGCGCCGGCCGTCATCACCCGATCAGACAGACGTGGCGGCCGGTGATGGCGGTGGGACCGTGCCCGCGAACGCCGCGCCCCTACCAGCACCGCTGGCAGCGGGTCTGATGTATCTCCTCGACCTGCTGGATCCGGTCCCGCCTCCGGAGACGGCGACAACAGGAGTGAGAAGTCCCGGGAGAAGGTCGCAGCCGCGATTCCCCGGGAATGAAGGGCCGACTATCTGATCCGGCTGCCTGACCGTCTTCGACGGCCACCATTCCGGCCTGTGGCCGATCCTGCAGGATGGTCCGCCTCAGTCCCCGGCGCGACGCGCGGGGAGCAGGCTCGCCTGTCCATCCGGACGGGACGCCGGCGGCCGGCGGCCGGCGCGACGATCGGCGCGACGGCGACGCAACCATCGGGCGGCGGATGCGGCCTGCGGGCCGCCGTGGTGGCGAGGGGCCCGCCCCGGTCGCATGAACGGGTGAAACCCGGGCAGTCTCACCGTGCCGGGTACATCGGGCAGGCGGTGTAGCCACCGTGGCAGACAGGTGGAGGGCAGAAGCCGATGCGGACTGGACGGCGCACCGATCAGCCTGACCCCATCCGCCGCGTTCTCCATCTGGTCGGCCCTCGCAATACCGAGCTCCTGGCCCATCCCCTCACCTGGCGGGCGCGAGGCATCGGATTCGCTTTCGGGCTGGTGGTCGCGACGGTGTTCCCCGCGCTCGGCGCGCTGGTCGGTCTGGCGTTCGGGCGCCCCAACGACGGGTCGATCGCGGGCGCGTTCGTCACGCTGGGCGTCGTGTGCTGCTGGGTGGTCTGGATCCTGGTGGGAGGGGTCCGCCTGGATCGCGAGGCCTCCCACCAGCAGCCGCGGTAGGGCGATGCTGCTGGCGATGATGATGCCGGTGGCGCCGAGGCGCCCTCATGAGGAGGGCGAGATCCGGTCGCGTCCGGTGATTGTTGCGGCGGCGGGGTACATGTCGATCATGATCATTTCCCGCAAGGCCGGTCAACCCCACCAGGTCAGGCTCACCGACACCCCCGACACCCCCGACACCGCCCTGCGCCCACACGTCGCCGGCCCCACCCACCCGCCAAACCACCCGGCCGAACCGTGAGACACGAAGGCACCCCCGTCTCCCAGGACCCGGACCGACCACGGCGCGGACGACGTCGCTGGGTCCTGTTCCTCGCCCTGCTCGTACTCATCATCGGCGGGCTGCTGGCCTGCCTCTGCCGGTTCGTGTTCGAGGACTCCTGGCCAGAGGCCCTCGCCCACACGACGATCTTCTCCGCGCCGCTGGTGGGCGCCCCCTTGGGCGCGCGCCTACGGCAGTGGGTCACCCGCCGGCGCGGAAAAGCGCCGGCGGGCCAGAGACAACACGAACCCGGCGGAGAAGCGATCAGATCTCCGGCACGATCAGAATCTGCCTGGCCTGGGGCCACCCGACGCCCGGACCCCGACCGCTCCCCAGCCATCAACCCCACCAAGATCGTTAGTGGAGATACGCATCGTCAACGTTGTTGATTATCTTGAGGAGGGGGCGCGCCGCGAGAGGGACGGCGGACCGCCCCTGTGAGATCGGGGGCGTCCACCGTCCCTGGGCCCTGCGGGCCAGCGCGCTGGGCGGCGGTGCAGGCCACGGGCCTACGACATCGACCGCCGGTCGAGGGTCCCGCTAGTAGATGTTGAAGCGCTGGTTCCAGCCTCCGGCGCAGTCCCAGACCTGCAGCAGCGCGCCGTCGGCGTGGTTGACGCCCGTGACGTCGAGGCAGCGCCCGCTGTGCAGATTGACGAGCTCAACCCACTTCCCCCGGCTACCCGACTCGACCGGGACGGCGGCCCAGTGCTGGTTGGGCGTGCCATTGCACTGCCACTGCTGCACGCGGACCCCGTTGCCCGCCGGCACATCGGTCGCCATGTCGAGGCACTTGCCGGATCTCCGGTTGACCAGCTGGTAGTAGGAGTGGCCCTGGTACGTGCCCTTTCGCTCCATGGTCCAGTACTGCTGCTGGTTCCCGTTCCGCTGCCACAGCTGGACCCGCGCCCCGTCCGACCGGGAGCCGTCCTTCACATCGAGCACCTTGGGGCCGGCGCTCCCGTTCGGCGTCAGCACACTCACCCAGGTGGTGATCGCGTCGCTTCCGGGCCGCGGCGGCTGCGGCGCGTCCGGGCGGGTGGGCGTGGTCGGCCGCACCGGAGCGTCCGGACGGGGCTCGGCCGGGCCAAGCCCTTCGGCCGGGGCCTCAGCGCGGTAGGGGATGACCTTTACCACGCCGGTGCCCAGCAGCTGGCCCGTGTACCGGCGCAGGAAGGAGTCCAGGGCTGCCGGGTCTACACCACCCGGGCCATGTTCCGCGAAGTAGGCGATCCCCATGTTGACCGTGAGCCGGTCACCGTCGTCTGTGCCGCCGGCCCCGGCGACCTGGTGCGCGCCCCGCAGGACGGGCTCCAGGAATCCCGCCGCACGGCCGACGTAGCCGTAGTGGAAGTTGGACCAGAAGTCGTGGGAGAGCAGGTAGCGGGTGTCATACCATTGGAAGTAGTACCGACCCCGCCCCTTGTCCAAGGAATAGCTCGATGCTCCGTAGGTATCTATTATAAATTTTTTATGATCCCATGGGCCATCAGGTCGAACCTGATTCGACCACAGCACCCAGGCGTTTTTTCTCGACAGATCCAGCGGCACGGGCTCAATCAAACGCTCGGGGTGATTAATCTGGATCTCCCGAAATTCGGGACTCTGCAGGTTCGTCGCGATCTCTTCCGACATCCAGTTCAGTAGCTGTGTGTGAACGGGGGTGTCGTCGCAGTGAATCCAAGGGCTAATCTTGTTGATCGGCACGGCGCACCTGGTGGTCTTCACGAGCTTTCCAGCGGCGTCATGCCATTCGATGCGGACGATTCCTTTGAACCACATATTCCGCAGCTCGTCACATTTTTCCCCGCCGCGCAGATAGACCGGCTGGGTGGTTCTCGGCTGGTCTCTGCTGTCGATTCCCACTGCCACCGCGTAGCCACCGGGCCGGCTGCTGACCGCCGGATCGCGCGAGCAGAAGGCGATCTGCTGCCGGCGGGCTCAACCCGTCAGTGCATCAACCGCTCTGCGACAGTAGCAGCTGATTGAGCCTTTCGGCGGGCGTGTCCCAGTTCAACGTCTGCCGCGGGCGACGGTTCAGCAGGTCAGCGACACGGTCG
>NZ_JBFLUG010000186.1:0-11415 GCF_041008525.1 Parafrankia sp. FMc2
GAGTCGTCACAAACCTCGATGATCACCGGTGGCCTCTTGCGTGCCTGGACCGGCTCCACCTCAACGTCGCATCTCAACCATGACCCATCAGATCAAAATGATCACTAAAGTCCGGCTGAAGTACTAGGGCCCGCCTGTCCGATCTGGTGCGCGTCACCGCGGCACTGGCGGGATGCGTGGCCGGTCTGCAACGGGACGGCACGTCCCCGCCGCTGCGGTTCACACCGGACGGGGATCGGGCAGGCGACGCGGTCGCCGAGCCGACGTCGGCGGACCTGGGACGCGACTCGGGAGGCCGGGTGTGGCTGGAGCGGCCCGGCTCGAGCGGGCCGCTCGACGACCTCGTGCTGGAACGGTTCGTGCTCGCGGCCCGCCTGCTGAGCAGGCCGGAACCAGCCCGGCCCGCGCCACATCTGGCCGACCCGGCACTGATCGAGCTGCTGCTCGGCGAACAGGCCGCCGCCGAAGACCGGGCACGGGCGCTCGTACTACTCGGACTCGACGCCTCCCGGCCGGTGCGCGTGGGGGCGGTCGGTACCGAAGACGGGAGCGACCCAGGCGCGGCCGCCGTCGGGTTACTGGCGCGAGGCGGGCCGTTGCCGCAGCTGCACGTGGCGGCCGTCGGCGGGGCCGCCGCGGTGCTGCTGCAGCCACGCGAAGGTTCGGTGACCGATGTGCTGCGGTCCTCTATGGACGAACGGGCGCGCGAACGCAACACCGCCGGAGGGATCAGGATCGGTGTCGGGGACGCCGTGCCCGGACTTGAGGCGCGGCGTTCGTGGCTGCATGCGCGGCTGGCCGAACGGTTCGCGGTCCCCGCCGCGGAGCCCGTTGTGGTGCACGGCGAACTGGGCTCGCTGACCCTGCTCGCGGAGATCCCGGTGGCGCGGCTGCGGGCACAGGACGACGTCAAGGCGCTGGACGAACTGGCCGCGACGCCGACCGGGGCGGCCGACGTCGCGGCATTGGAAGCGTTCTGCCGCACAGGTTCCCTGCGGCAGGCGGCGGTCACGCTGCACCGCCACCACTCCTCGGTGGCGGCACGGCTGGCGCATGTGGAGGACGCGCTGGGCTGGCGGCTGGACGAGCCGGGCGACCGGTTCCGGGCCCGGCTCGCGCTGCTCGCCCGCCGCCTGGCCGAGCGCGGTTAGAGCAGTTCCACGTCCAGCGCCCTCGCGAGCACAGCGATCTCCTCGGCGGTTTCGCGTTTGGTCACCGCGGCGTACTCCACCATCATGGACCCGTGGAACGTGCCGGGGAAAAGGTGCAGTTCGGTGGCCACCCCGGCAGCAAGAAGCGCTTGGGCGTAGGCGATGCCTTCGTCGCGCAGGCAGTCGAACTGCATCGCCGAGATGTACGCGGGCGGAAGATCGGCTAGATCCGTCGCCCGGGCAGGTGCGGCGTAGACCGGGACGTCCGCGCCACCGCGGACGCCGGGCCCGAGGTAGCAGTCCCAGCTAATCTCCGCCTTCGGCCTGTTCCAGATCGGAGTGTCGACGAACGCTCGCATGCTGGGTGTGCCCAGCCGGTCGTCCAGCTCGGGGACTCCCAGGTACTGGAACGCGATCGCCGGGCCGCCGCGATCGCGGGCCAGCAGCGCGAGCGCCGCGCACAGCCCGCCACCGGCACTGACGCCGTGGATCGCGATCCGGTTCGGGTCGACGCCGAGTTCGGCGGCGTTCTTCGCCGTCCAGACCAGCGCCGCGTAGCAGTCCTCGAGCCCGGCCGGGTACGGCGCTTCGGGGGCCAGCCGGTAGTCCACTGACACCACCACGACCCCCAGGTCCCTGGCGACCCGCACATTGTTCGGGTGGACGGTGTCGAGGTCGCCGACGATGAACCCGCCGCCGTGGACATCGAAGATCGCGGCGGGCGCGGCGATGCGCTCGGGCGTGTAAATCCGCACACGAACATCCGGTGCGCCCTCAGGGCCAGGCACCAGTTCTTCGCGGACGGTAACGCCGGTGGTATCGACGCCGGCGATCTGCTCGGCCAACGCGGTGCGCAACTGTTCCCGCGCGGCCTGCGGGTCCCTGATGTCTAAATCGGGCAGCATCGGGATGACTGCCGCTACTTCTGGGTCGAATGCGTAGGTCACGGGTCGTTCTCCTTCACGGCGTTGGGGCTCGATCCGATTCTGGGTCACTTGACCGCACCCCGGCATCCGACATGCGTCGCGAAATCACGCCCCGCGGTCCGACACACCGGCAAGTTGGAGAGCCCGGGAACACTGACGGTCGGAGAACGGTGATTTACAGGTTGACGTAGTGCGGCGTCTGAGTGCCGATATCTCATGGCTAGTGGACCGTGATTCCGCTTTCTTTATAAGCCGTTGTTGGCGACCAACTTCCTGATGTTGGTCTCGACGAGTTTGACCTTGGCCAGAATCTCCCCGGCTGTCGCGGTCCAGACGAACGGCTCCGCGGTGGAGTTCCAGTGCCATCCCGCCCACCGTCCCGGGCGGGGCCCCGTCCGGACCCGCGACGTGTGGCGCGCCGCCCGGCACGGTCGGAGTAGAGGTCGGGCGCCACGTTGTTCACCCTGATGCGGTCTGGGGCGAGCTCCACCGCGAGGGACCGGGTCAGGTGCGCGAGACCGGCCTTCGCGGCGGAGTAGACCGCGAAGGCCGGGGCTGCCCGGTGGGCCTCGATCGTGGTCAGGTTCACGATGCTGCCGCCGCGCGCCAGCGCGGATCCGCGGAACCGCCAGCGAGCACGAGTGCAGGACGTGCACCAGATTGGTCCGTAGGAGCGCATCCCAGCCCTTCGGGGTCGTGTCGGTGAAGTCCGCTCGGAAGGTCCCGCCGACGCAGTGGACGACCGTGTCCAGGCGGCCCCATCGCTCGTCGACCGCGGTGTAGAGGCGGGTGAGCACGTCGACGTCACGTGCGTCGCCGGTGAGCACGGTCAGCTCGGGGGCGCCCCGCTCGAGCAGTGCCTCTGTGGCGTGCCGGTCCCGGTCAACCACGGCGACACGGACGTCGTTGTCGAGCAGGTCGTCGGTGATCGCGAGCCCCAGCCCGCCGGCCCCGCCGACGACAACGGCCACGGTTCCCGGGAGGCCCGACCTGCGGGTCCACCACGCCGTCCGCGCGCTCACGCTCGGCCTCGAGTGCATCCGGGACCGTCGCGATCGATTCCAGTCGGCGCATCGTCATGATCTGACGATATCGTCACACGTACGCCCGATCGAGCGAAGGAGAACGAGTGCCGTCAGATTCCCGGTCGTCCGGTGGGTCGGCCCCTTCGGCGGGGCCCCCGCCACACCTCGTCAACCTTCGAGACGTGGGAGGGTTGCCGCTGCGGGGGGGCGGCGAGGTGCGCACGGGGGTCCTCTACCGCTCCGACGCCCCGCTCGCCGGGGACCGGATCCCGCTGGCGGTACCCGTCTGGCCGCCGCGGACCGTCGTCGACCTGAGGTCGGCGGCGGAGCGGTCACCCGAGCATCCGCTCGCGGCATCGGGGGCCGAGGTCCACCATTTCCCGTTACTGGACCGGCTGATCGAACCGCGGGCGGCGCGGCCGTCCGACGACGGTGCCCCGAGGCTGGCGCGGGTGTACCGGAAGATCATCTCTGGGCTGGGCGAGGTCGCCGGTCCCCTCGTCGGGTTGCTGGGCGACTCGCCGGGCCCCGTGCTGATCCACTGCGCCGGCGGCAAGGATCGGACGGGAGTCCTGGTGGCCGTGATCCTGGGGTTGCTGGGTGTGGACCCGGCCGAGATACGTGCCGACTACCGTCGCACGTCCGCGGCCATGCCGGCCCTGCTTCGGCGTCGGCCGGACGGCGGCGTCCAGTACCGGCCCGACGTGCTCGGTGTGCCGGACAGCGCGATCGACGTGGTGTTCGCGACCGTCGGCACGACGCCGGACGCCGTCACCGGATGGCTGCGGCGGCACGGGGTACCCGCCCCCGAGATCGCCGCTGTCCGGGAACGTTTGCGGGCGGACGGGCCTCCTCTTGGGTTTGACGAACTCGTCAGATAGGGTTGCCGTTGCGGCCGGGAGCGCCCTTGCGAAGGGCCCCGGCTTCCCAGCCGACGCGGCCCCGCCTGGTTCGGGCGATGCGGCCGGTGAGCCCTACGGAGATGCGTACGTGACTGCCGACCTAGCCCACGCTCAGAACGTCCCGACCGAGGAGTCGGTGCGCGAGTGGCTGCAATCCGAGCTCGGCGAGGTGGTCCGGATGGACCGCCAGGCCCGCTGGCGACCATGCTGGTACGTCGACGTGGTCCGCGACGGCAAGACCCTGCCGCTCTACGTCCGCGGCCCCCGCGTCGACACCGACCCGCAGTTCACCCTCAACCACGAGATGACACTCCACCGGCTGCTCGAGGAGAACGGCATTCCGGTCCCACACGTGCACGGATCGTGCGACGAGCCGAACTTCTACGTCATGGACCGGGTCGACGGCGTGTTCGAGTTCACCGACAGCACCGATGCCCAGCGACACGCCGTCGTCGACCAGTACCTGCAGGCTCTGGCCCGCATGCACAGCCTCGACGTCCAGCAGTTCTCCGACGCCGGCATCACCCGGGCAACCGCACCCGAACTGTCCTGGCAGCCCGGCATGGCCGCCTTCGAGCGCTCCTACCGGTCATCGAAACAGCGGCCCGACCCCCTCATGGAATGGGGCCTGGCATGGTGCCACCGCAACCCACCGGACACCGGTGGCCGCGAGGCACCCGTGGTCTGGGACTCCGGCCAGTTCTTGCACCGCGACGGCCAGATGCTGGCCATGATCGACTTCGAGGTCGGCCATATCGGGGACCCGATGATCGACCTCGCGGGCTGGCGCATGCGCGGCACCATCATGAACTACGGCGACTTCGAAGACCTCTACGCCCGCTACGGCGAGTACCGCGGGGAGCCGGTCGATCTCGAGGCGATCCGCTGGCACCACTTCGCCTTCACCCTCACCAACCAGCTCACCTTCCACGCCGCCCTCGCCGCGCCGCCCCTCGGGTCGGGCTACATGACCAACCTGCAGTGGTGCACCGAGACCAACGTCATGGTCGTCGAAGCGTACGCCGATAACTTCGGCATCGATCTGGAACAGGTCGAGGTACCCAGCCCCGAGGTAGGCCCGAACGCCCCCGCGTTCGGGCACCTGGTCGAGTCGCTGCGACACTTCCCGGCCACCGATGGCATCAGCAGCACCGTCGGGATGTCCGGGGCGAGCAACGTCAGCACCTACGAGGCTCGAATGGCCTTCCGGCTCGCGCGGCACCTACAGCGGTTCAACGAGATCGGACGCAAGGTCGTCGAGGCGGATCTCGACGACCTCGAACCCCTACTCGGGCACCGGCCCGCCACCTGGCAGGAAGGGGAGGAAGCACTCGAGAAGTTCGTGATCGACGACAACGGCGTCCACGACAACGAACTCCTCCACCTATTCAACCGCCGGACCCGACGAGCACACATGCTCCTCGGGCCCGAAGGATCCGCAATGGCGCAACACCACCCGTGCCAGCCATTCCCGCCCCGCTGACCCGACCCCCCGCGGCGCAGCGTCGATCCACCAGCCTCGTTGCGATCAGCTGGAGCACCATCGGGCCGAACATCTCGACCTTGTCACTCACCCGCTCACCCCGGACCAGCGCGGCATAGCTCTTCTCGAGAACGACGCCGAGCTTGAAGTTCGCGAGCACGAGGTCGTAGCCGGTGTCCTCTGTGGACCGTCCGCTGATCTTCTCGTAGTGCTCGAGCAGCTCACTTCGGCGCGGCATGCCGACGACGTCGATGACGTGGTCGGCACTCGGAAACTCGCCGTCCCACCCCAGCAGGGGATCCCCGATGGTCGTCATCTCCCAGTCGATGACGGCGGCCAGCCGGACCGGGAGCCTGTGGCCGAACATGACATTGGGGAACTGATAGAGGGTGTCTGAGAAGGGTGAGGGTGGTAGGTCAGGGGGTGTGTGAAGCCTCGGTGTGAGGGAGGCTGGTCATGGCCGAGTGGCGCTGGTATCCGACCGATCTGTCCGATGCCGAGTGGGAGCTGATCGCTCCGTTGATTCCCGCCCCCAAACCCGGTGGCCGGCCGCCGGCGCATGAACGCCGGGAAATCGTGAACGCGTTGGCGTATTGGATACGGGCGGGATGTGCCTGGCGGCTGCTGCCGCATGATCTGCCGCCCTGGCAGACGGTCTATCACTACTGGTGCCTCTGGCGGGTCGAGGGCCGCTGGGAGCAGATCCTGGCCGGGTTACGCGAACGTGACCGCACCAGTGGCGGTCGTGATGCCACTCCGGGGGCGGGTGTCCTGGGGACAGTCAGAGCGTGCGGGCCACTGACCGGGGTGGGCTGCATGGCTACGACGGTGCCAAGAAAGTCAACGGTGTCAAGCGTCATCTGCTCGTCGACACCCTCGGTACCGTGCTGGTGGCCTGTGTCAGCCCGGCCAGCGTGGATGATCGTCTGGCGGCGATGGTGGTGCTGTCCCAGGCCCGTGATGCCTTCGTCCGGCTCCGGCACGTGTGGGCTGACCAGGGCTACCGTGGCCGGGACTTCTGCAACTGGGCCGAGGACGCGGTCGATGTCGACGTTCAGATCGTCTCCCGGCGTGATGGTGGATTCCGTCATACCTGGGCCTCGGTCGGGGCACCGCCACGGCAGGTACCTCAGTTCGCGGTGGTGCCGCGCAGGTGGGTGGTCGAGCGCACCTTTGCCTGGCTGGGTAAATACCGCCGCCTGTCCAAGGACTATGAATACCTGACCGCCACCTCCGAGAATTCTATCTACCTGGCAATGGCCATGATCTTGTTGCGTCGCCTTACCCGTGCACCCGCCTGACCCTTCTCAGACACCCTCTACCGCGAAGACCACCAGCACGCCTACGCCGGAACCGGTGTCCACGTCATGGTCGCGCTGCACAACCTTGCTCTGGGCCTGTTACGCCTGGCCGGGATCACCGAAATCACCGAACCCTGGAACGTATCGCCGCCGACCGAACCCGAATCCTGCCGATCATCGCAACCGCTACCAGCACAAACCGACTTTGACGTTCCCCTGTGGCCCTCGGCTATTCCGGACATGGTGCTGTTCCTGGCCTGGGACGAGTCGCGGTACGTCACGGGCATGCAGATGCGCATGGATGCCGGCTCCTACGTCGAACTCCGGGCCACCAACGGCCAGCCCTGAATCCGGCCGGCGGCACCCACGTGGCGGTGGCGGAAGTTGACGGCAAGGTCAGATAGGACCCTCCGGTTTCTCCCGGCTTGAACGACGCGGTACGGGCGCCGTTTCCGGCCACCACGGTGGATCGTGTCGTGGACAGGAACATCGACATGTCCGCAGGTCGTGTCCGTCGACGCTGCCCGCTGGGCGGATTGCGCTCCTTCTCCCGATTAACCGGCGAGGACGGCGACGAGGTTCTCGCTGATCGTGGTGATGATGTCGTCCTCGTCGACCGGGACGCCCTGGCCGCGCAGGTGGAACCAACTGCGGTCCAGCATCGCATGGATCGTCAGTCCCAATGCCTCGGGCGTCTGGGTCGGCGTCTTCTGGCGGTTGCGCAGGTGCAGGCCGATGAGCCAGGCCACGCGCATCTGAAGCCGATTGCCCGCGATCCGGATCTCCTCGTCCGGCGGTGCGGACTGTGCCGCGAGAATGAACGGCCCGTGCTCGTTCATGAAGTCGAAGTACTCGCGCACCCAGACCTCGAAGTCCGTCCGCGAGGCAGGCTGGGGAAGGTTCTCGAGGCTCTCGACGACGGTGAGGATCTCACGGTGTGTCCGCGTACCGAGGATCTCGAAGATCTCCCGCTTGTCGCGAAAGTAGGTGTAGAGGCCCGCGCGCGAGATGCCGCACGCTGTCGTGATGCTGTTGACGCTGGTGCCAGCGTAGCCCCGCTCAAGGAACAATTGCTTGGAGGTGTCCAGGATGCGCTGTCGGGTCCGGAGGGCTCGCTGGCCGAGGCGCTCCACCGGAGTGCCGCCGGCTGCCGGCGCCTCACCCCCGACATCGGCCCTGTTGCTCTTCATGATTAAGTCAGCGTAGTCGATACCCGGCGCGGGCCATCGGGGATAGCGGCCTGGACGGTGCTGGACGGGAGGTCCCGCCGGACGGACGCGTACCCCGCCCACGCGCACGAAGTCTGACGCTGTCGTCGCTTCTGGCTCAGGGCTCGTTCGTCTGGCGGCAGATCGATCGAGGGCCTAGGCTTGACGGCCGGGACCACGCTTCCTACTCTGTTGACGATATCGTCAAAAAGTCGTCCTGCTGGCTCAACGGGCGAGTTCGCCCGCTCCGCGCACAGGACTTGGAGTGGCGGTCGCAACGGACGGGCCGCGCAGGAACACGAGAACCCGATGGAGCCCGATGCTGCGGTCCGGTCCTGTGTCGGCACCCGTGCGCGGGGAGAGGAGATCACGACATGAAGGTGGGTTTGTATCTCGACCTGCGCAATCCGCCGCGCTGGCGGCAGGACCCGGCACGGTTGTACTCGTTCACGCTGGAGCTCGTCGAGGAGGCCGAGCGCGCGGGCATCGATTCGATCTGGACGTCCGAGCACCATCTGTTCGCCGATGACTACCTCAGCGCGCCGCTGACGTTCCTGGCCGCCGTGGCCGCCAGGACCCGGCGGGTACGGCTCGGCACCGCCATCGTCGTCGCCCCGCTGCACCACCCCGCCGAGTTGGCGGAGCAGGCCGCGGTGATCGATCTCATCTCGGACGGCCGCCTGGACCTCGGTCTCGGTGCGGGCTACCGCGTCCCGGAGTTCGAGCTGTTCGGCGCCTCCCTCGAACGCCGCTACGGACAGACCGACGAGGTCGCCCGCAAAGTGCGAGCGCTGCTGTCGCCGGGCGGGGTCCGTCCGCAGCCGGTGCAGTCGCGGCTGCCCATCTGGATGGGGTACCAGGGGCTCAAGGGTGCCCGGAGAGCCGGTCTCCTCGGTGAGGGACTGCTCACCGCCGACGCGCGCAGCTGGGCCCCCTACCGGGAAGGGCTGGTCGAGGCCGGACATGACCCGGAGATCGGACGGATGACCGGACTGATCAACGCCTTCGTCAGTGACGACCCGGACCGGGATTGGGAACTCGTCAAGGATCGGCTCGCCTACCAGCTCGACTCCTACAACGAGCACGCTGTCGAAGGCACCGGCCGGCCGGTGCCCGCGCCGCGCGACCCGGAACGGCTGCGCGGCCGCGACTCGTCGCTGCTCAACTACTTCTGGTGCGATACCGGCGCCGTCGTCGCCGAGCGTGTGCGCGCGTTCACCTCGGGCGCACCGGTCGAGACGGTGTTCATGTTCGTCTCCCTCGCCGGGCTTCCCGAGGAGATGGTCGTCCGCCACATGGAGACGATCTGCCGTGATCTCGTCCCCCTGCTGGCTCCGGTCGACGCCCGCGGTGGGTCGGAGTCGCGGCAGGGCGCGAGTTCCCCGATGTGAGACGACGGCAGGCCCCGCCGCGGAGACTCCGCGGTGTGCTTTTTGGAGGATGACGATGGACAGTGCAGAGTTGCATACCCGGATCGGCGTCGGCGACCTGCTCGCCCGCTACCAGTACCTCGCGGACGCGGGCAAGATCCGGCAGTTGTCCGAACTCTTCGCCGAGGATGCCGAGTACGTGACGAACAGGTCCGAGTGGCGCGGGCCCGCAGGTGTGCTGGACTTCTTCCGGTCCACCAAGGACAGCTTCGTGGGAGCGGGATTCCTGCCCGCGAGGCATTACCTGTCCTCGGTCCTGATCCGCCCCCGGCCGGACGGTTCGGCGAGCACCTACGCGTGTTTCCAGTACATCGGTGTGCGTGGCCTCGACCACTGGGGCACGTACGTCGACGAGGTCGTCCCGGACGGCGACGGCTGGAAGTTCCGGCGTCGGGTGGCGACGGTCGAAGGATGCGTCGCGACCTCTCCCGTCGTGGGACTGCTGGGCATCGAGGCGCGGGTATGAGCGGACGGCTGGAGGGCCGCGTAGCCGTCGTCACGGGCGCGGGCCAGGGGCTCGGCCGCGCGATCGCGGAGGTCTTCGCCGGGGAGGGTGCCTCTGTTGCGCTGCTCGGCCGGACCCGGCGCACCCTGGAGGACGCGGCCTCGAGCGTCGCCGACCGCGGGGGCCGTGCCCATGTCGAGGTCTGCGACGTGTCCGACCGTGCCCAGACCGAGCGGGCGGTCGCGAGTGTGCTCGACGTGTTCGGCGGCGTCGATGCACTCGTCAACAACGCCCAAGGCGGGAACATGACCAAGTACGTCCCCACCGCGAAGGTCGACGACGAGAGCGGGCTGGAGAGTTTCCGCACCGGCCCGCTCGGCGCGCTCCACATGATGCAGGCCTGCTTCGAGCCGCTGCGCGACTCCGGGCACGGGTCGGTGATCAACTTCGGCTCCGGCATCGGGGTGCGCGGCGCCCCTGGCATGGTCTCCTACGCGATGGCGAAGGAGGCCATGGGCGGGCTGACGAAGGTCGCCGCCAACGAGTGGGGAAAGCACCAGATCAGAGTGAACCTGGTCTGCCCCGCGGGCTGGTCCCCGGCGGCGGAGCGCTATCGCGACGAGTTCCCCCGGCAATGGGAGCAGGCGCGTCGGACGACCCCGCTGCGCCGGCTCGGCGATCCACACGACGACATCGCCCGCGCGGTGATGGCGTTGGTGACCGACGACATGCAGTACCTCACCGGCGCCACGCTGATGCTCGACGGCGGGCAGGTTGTGCTGCGTTGAAAGGGAGTCACATGACCGGAATGAGCGGCGGAGTGGCTCTCGTCACCGGTGCGGCGGGCGCGGGGAGCGGGAGAGCATGCGCCCATCGCTTCGCGGCGGCCGGACGCACCGTCGTGGTATCCGATCAGAGCGGCGGAAGGGCGTAGAGGGTCGCGGACGAGATCCGGGATGCGACGGGTGCCCAGCTCCACGCCGTTCGCCTCGACGTCTCGGACCCGGCCGCCGTGGCCAAAGGACATGGATCTCGACGGGGTGGAACGTTCCCGATTTTGTGGACAGTACTGACTATGCTACACAAAGACCCGATTCGTCAAATTTCTCCTCGAACTCGACAGGGGTGAGGTAGTCGATCGCGGAATGTATCCGCTGCCGGTTGTAGTAGATCTCGATGTATTCGAAGACTCCGGCTCGGACGCGGTCGATGGTGTCGAAGGGGCGGAGGTGGATGAGCTCCTTCTTGAGGGTGGCCCAGAAGGATTCTGCGGCGGCGTTGATGCTCCTATAGATGTCAAGCGGCCTGAGGTGACGGATCAGAATCTGTGGCGCGGCGGTGCTCGGCCGCGTTTGATGGCGGCAGAAGGCGATAGACTTCCCGTGCGACGTAGCGTTTCAGTCTTCTGAGTCAAGTTGTCAGGCCGTGGGTGCGCTGGCGGGTCTGGTGGAGGGTGGGGTCGTAGGGGGTGGCGTTGTGCCAGCAGGCCCAGATCACCCGGATCCAGGCGCGGGCGACGATGCGGGTGGCGTGGGGGTTGCGTT
>NZ_JBFLUG010000187.1:0-11208 GCF_041008525.1 Parafrankia sp. FMc2
GACGGTCACCTCATCCAGCGTCGTGTGGGCGGTTGGGGGTATCGACCACCCCTTCGAACCTGCGTTCGACAACAGGGTTCTGGGTGGACGAGTGGGAGGGCCTGGGTCGGTGAGACCACAGCGAGAACCGCGCACGCCGGTTCCGGCGCCAGGAGCAGCGTCGAGATTCCCTCGCCCCGAGGACGCTCCGCCTGCGCCCTGCCCGTCGCTGGAATCAACCCGCCGCGGGCCGGGGACTGCCGGGGGTCAGGAAGCAGTTCTCTGGTAACGTCGCACCGTCCGTGAATCGGCCTGAGGAGGTGAGACCCGTTACCGCTGTATCCGATCGGGTGCTCTCCTACCGTCCTGCGGCGCGGTTCATCTGACCCAGGTGGCCGTCGGGAGCGCCCAAGGCATCCCGAAAGGCAACGAGATCCATGCGCTTCACCTCGGAGACGACGACCTCGACCGGTGTGTCGGAAGATCGCTTCACCCTTGACGGCATTCCCGGTGTGCTCTGGTCGCCGGCTGACGCATTCGGCCCGCGCCCACTGATACTGCTCGGCCACGGAGGCGGTCAGCACAAGTGTGCCCCGGGCCTGGTGGCCCGTGCTCATCGTTACGTGACGGACTTCGGTTTCGCGGTGGCGGCGATCGACGCGCCCGGGCACGGCGACCGGCCAAGAACCGCGCAGGACGAACGGTTCACCGCGCAGCTGCGTAGGCAGATGACGGCCGGCGAGCCCGTCGGAGAGCTGATCGCTCAGGACAACGCCGTCCGTGCCGCGCAGGCTGTTCCCGAGTGGCAGGCCACCCTGAACGCTCTTCAGAGCCTCGGCCGGATCGGCGCTGACGGACCGGTGGGGTACTGGGGTGTCTCGCTCGGCAGCATGATTGGCATGCCGTTGGTCGCCGCCGAACCGCGGATCACCGCGGCTGTCCTTGGCCTCGTCGGCTACGACGTCCTTACCGATGCGGCCTCGCGCCTCACCGTCCCCGTGCAGTTTCTGCTCCAGTGGGACGACGAGATCGTGCCGCGCGCGGCCGGCCTCGCCCTGTTCGACGCCATAGCCTCCCCCGAGAAGACGCTGCACGCCAACTCCGGTCGGCATGTCGACCTACCCAGATTCGAAATGGGCAGCGCTGAACGGTTCTTTGTCCGCCATCTCGTCGACGATGCCGTCGCGGCCGGGGCCCGTTAGCCGCTGCAGGGATGACGCCGTCGGCGTTCGCAAGAGATGCCCGTGCGGACGCCGACAGTCAGCGCCTTCGGAGCGACACCGTCACTTCGTCGGCCAGACAGGTGGCGGCTGCCGGGTGGCTGGCCTGCAGCTGACGCGGGTCAGGGGCCAGGGGGCGTGTGAGGAGGAGGTCGGTGTCGTTCCCGGTCAGCCTGCGCGACGTCCTTGTGGAAGGGGCTGGCAATCCACAGCTGCTCGCCCGTCGCGGACGTGCTGCCCCAGAACATGCCTTCCATCTCACCGAAGCGGGTTCGCCGTGGTAGCCGGGCCAGTGGTGTGTCGCCCGTGGGTCTGCTGGGCATCAGTCGCCGGGCACGCAGCACGATGACGCCGCGATCGGTGACGACAACGATCCGGCGGCCGATCATGAAGTGGAGGGCGGGCATCAGAACGACCAGCAACTGCGATCGAGTCTGGGCTCTGAACACCTGCCGGACCTGCTCACCGGGCTCCAGATAAGGCTGGGCACGAGAGACAAGTTTGTCGCGAATCGTCATCGAGGACTGAGCGTAGACCCCGCGTGCTCCGCGTGGAGGCCTCTCCATCAAACCGCAGGCCCGGCCGATGGTGGTAGCGGTCGGGAGTCGGGATCTCACCCGCCGGGTGCTGCAGACCTACGCGGATCTGCCGGTGCTCTACGAACACATGGCCGCCGCTGATCCCTGGATGGGCCGGAAGCTGGCCGGACTGGTTCGGCGGAGTCCGCTGGGTCTCGAATCGGTACGGGCTTTCACGACGGCTCACGCCGAACTGTCCGAAGCGAGAGATATCCGCCTGGACGAGGTGATGACGGCGGTCCGTCGAAGTGCCGAACGAGGTCTCGGTTCGGTCACCGTGAACGAGGTCGACGAATGGCAGGAACAGCTGTGTACGGCGCAGGTCGCCGGCGAGTTCTTCTTCGCTGAGACGGCGTTTGTCGTGGTGGCATCGAAGCCATGAGGCGTGACCGGGCCGAGTCGGCGGCCGCCGCGGACCCCCGCGGGGCCGGTGCTGGGCCGCCGCCCGACGGGCCAGCGGACGGCGAGGCCCTCGCGTGGCCATCAGGAGACGGACCCGGCCGGGTCAGACCCGTCCACGCGGGCTAACGGAGGGTGATGACTGTCTGGAGATAGGTCGAGGGCAGGGCGACCGCGTTCTCGCTACCGCCGTAGCGGTCCCAGCGGCGGGCCAGGTCGGTGAGCTCGGCTGCGAGCTGGTCGCGCCCGGCCGGATCAAGGGCTTCGAAGGCCTTGAAGGTCGGGCCGTACCAACGGCGGAAGAAGGCGACGAACTCCTCGGCGGACGCGAAGCGGAAGGTACACGTCTGCTCGACGGATTCGGCCGTGGCGATCGCGTCGCCGAAAAGGCCGTCCAGGTGTGGGCGGGTTCCCCACAGCAACGGGGAACTGACCCCGGCCGGCGGCGGGACGAACGTGGAGATGACCCGGAACATGTCCCCGACGAAGCCGTCGGGCGTCCATGAGGCGAGGCCGACGATCCCGCCGGGACGCGCGGCCCGCACGATCTCGGCGGCGGTGCGCCGGTGGTCGGGCGCGAACATCGAGCCGAAGACGCTGAGGACCGCGTCGAAGCTGCCGTCGGGCACCGGCAGGTGCTGGGCGTCGCCGACCCGGAACTCGACGTCGAGACCTTCGGCGCGGGACCGTGCCTCGGCGTCCGCCAGCAGTTGGGGAACGTAGTCGATGCCGACGACCTGGGCGCCGGCGCGGGCGGCGGCGATCGCGGCGTTGCCGGTGCCGCAGGCGACGTCCAGCACGTGCCAGCCGGCGTGCAGGTCGGCGGCGTCGGCGAGCAGTTCGCTGCTGAGCACGATGCGGGATGCGATCTTCGCGAAGTTCCCGCTGGACCAGGTCTGCTGCTGGCGTTCCGTGATGGCGGCCAGGTTCGGTGAGGTCTGGGTGGTGGGCATGCCAACTCCTCGAATCGGTCGCCGTCCGTGATGGCGGCGGCGCATGGAGCCAGCATGCTTCGGATGGAGGCCGGCCGACGAGTACGGATCTCGTACTGGTCGGAGTCAGCCGGACGACAGCTGTCGCTCTGTGTTGTCCGGTACCGGATGTGTACTGCCTGCGGCGGGGAGACGGTGCGAGCATCGGGGCATGGGTCGCCACGTCGAGTACTGTCCGATAGCGCTGGGCGTCGAGATCGTCGGTGACCGTTGGACGCCCCTGGTCATCCGCGAGCTGAGTGTGGGGGCGAGCGGCTTCAACGAGATCCATCGTGGGCTGCCCCGGCTGAGTCGGACGCTGCTGGCGCAGCGGCTGCGCCTGCTCGAGCGTCGTGGGCTGGTCCGCCGCGCGCCGGCCCCGCGTGGCCAGCAGGTGCGGTATTCGCTGACCGAGGCGGGGCAGGCGCTGTCATCGGTGGTGTGGGCGGTCGGCCAGTGGGCGGCCGAGTGGATGTTTGGTGATCCGACGGACGAGGAGTGCGACGGCCTGGGCCTGATGTGGCGTCTGCACCAGTGCGCCATCGCCGGGGTGCTGCCGGAGCAGCGGACCGTGGTTCACCTGGTGCTCACCGGCGCGGGCGCGGCCGAAGGTTGGCTTGACATCGATGACGGCGCGGTCACGGTGTGCCGGGAGGCGCCTGGCCTTGACGACGACCTGACGCTCGAGGCCGAGACGGCGCATCTGCTCCGTTGGCTGATGGGAATGGCGTCCTTCCGAGAGCTGCGGATCAACGGGCAGGTCCGCATGCTGGGTCCGGCTGGCCTGGTGCGGGGGTTCCCGGGCTGGTTCAACACGGGAGCCTTCGCCGAGAGCCTGGGCCGGGGGCGGGAACGCCGCACCCAGACCAGTGGGCCCTCCGTGCGGGATGGTGTGCCGGCGGTGCAGCACGGTGTGCCTGCAGCACAGGAGATGCCGTCCGTAGTTCAGGAAGCGCTTCCTGCCTGAGCACCGCGTGGCGCGACGCCCGCGGCCCCCGCGGCGCCTTCGGCTCCCTCGGATCCCGCTGGTTCCGGGACTCCCACCGGCTCCTCGGTCCCCCCGCCTTCGCGGGATGGTTGGGCCGCTCCGGCAAGAGAGGTCCCTCCGACGAGGATCTTCTCGGCCGGTGCCGGTGCCGGTGCCGGGCCGGCGCCAGGCGCCGCCGTGCGGACCGCTGCGTCACCTGTCGCCTCCGCGGCCGAGGCGCTGCCAGCTTCCGCGACCGCCGTGGCTGCGGTGGCTGCCGCCGCGCGGCCTGCCTCGGCGCGGGCGGCCTCGAGCCCGGAGACGGTCCGCAGCGGGACCTCGGGGAGGATCACTGCCAGCACCAGGCCGACCGCGATGACGGCGGCGGCGACCAGGAACACCAGGTCCATCGAGTTCGAGAAGCCGACCATGAACGGGTGGGCGAGAGCCTTGTCGATCTCCTGCAGGAACGCGGAGTCGTCCAGGGAGCCGCTGGAGGTGACCTGCTGGAGCTGGTCGGGGTGGGCGGCGGCGGCCGCGGCGAAGGCGGAGCTGCCCTGCGCGTCCTGGTAGGCGTCCGTGATCTGGGCGGGTGCCGCGCCGAAGAGGATCGACAGGAAGACCGCGGTTCCGAGGGTGCCGCCGATCTGCCGGAAGAAGGTGGCGGACGCCGTCGCCACGCCGATGTCCCGGGGAGCCACGCAGTTCTGCAGTGCGACGACCAGGGTCTGCATGCTCTGGCCCAGTCCGAGGCCGTACAGCGCCATCATGAGGCTCGTCTGCCACAGCGGCGTGTCGGCGCCGATCCGGGAGAGCAGAAGGAACCCGGCGATCATCGCCGCGGCGCCGATGATCGGGTAGGGGCGGTAGTGGCCGGTGCGGGCGATCAGACGCCCGGAGATCATGGACGCCGTCATGATGCCGGTCATCAGGGGGAGCATCAGCAGGCCGGCTTCGGTCGGCGACGCGCCCTTGACGATCTGCAGGTAGAGGGGGATGGTCGCGAGGCCGCCGAACATCGCGATGCCGAGGACGACCGACAGCGCCGAGCCGACGGAGAACGCGCGGGTCCGGAACAGCCGCAGGGGGATCAGTGCGTCGTCGCCCATGCGCTGCTCGGCGACGATGAACCACGCCAGGCCGAGTACGCCGATGACGTAGCAGGCGATGGAGACCGGGGAGCCCCAGCCCCAGTCGCGTCCCTGTTCGGCGACGAGGAGGAGCGGCACGACCGCCGCGATGATCGCGACGGTTCCCCACCAGTCAATGCGGGAGTTGCCCCGGCTGCGGCCTCCCCGCAGGACCCGGTTGACGGCGACGAGCGCCGCCACTCCGATCGGGACGTTGATCCAGAAGATCCAGCGCCATCCAGCGAGCCCGAGCAGGCTGTCGCGCCCGGACAGGAACCCGCCGATGAGCGGCCCGGCGACGCTGGAGGTCGCGAAGGTCCCCATGAAGTAGGCCATGTACTTGGGGCGCTGCTGCGGCGACACGATGTCCGCCATGATCGACATCGCCAGCGAGAACAGGCCGCCGGCGCCGAGTCCCTGGAAGGCGCGGAAGCCGGCCAGCATGTACATGTCGGATGCGATCCCGCACAGCACCGAGCCGACGATGAAGACCGAGATGGCGATCATGAACAGCGGCTTGCGCCCGTAGATGTCCGAGAGCTTGCCGTAGAGCGGGGTGGTCACCGTCGAGGTGATGAGGAACGCCGTGGTGACCCAGGCCTGGGCGGACAGCCCGTGCAGGTCGTCGCCGATGCTCCGGATGGCGGTCGTGACCACTGTCTGGTCGAGCGCGGCGAGGAAGGTTCCCAGCAGCAGTGCCGTGACGATGGTCATGATCTGGCGGTGGGTGAGCCCACCCGGTGCCGGGGCCTGCGTCGCGGTCGTTGTGTTGGCGGTCATCAGGATCTCGCCGTTTCCTCCCCGGCCTTCAGGCCGGGGAGGAAACGGAGCCCCACGCGGGAACGCATACGGGAGTCCTTTCGGTAGAATCTGAACGTGTCCCGCTATCGGCTCGATCCGGCACCTGGACAGGTTGCCGGGCTCGCCGAGCACTGCGGGCATGCGCGTTTTGTGTGGAATCTTGCCGTTGAACAGCAGTCGTGGTGGAAGCCCACCGGGGAAAAGCACCGAACCATCTGGAACGTTGCCGGCAGTTGACCGCCGCGCGGGCGGAGTCCGACTGGCTTCGGGCCGGATCGCAGACGGTTCAGCAGCAGGCGTTGCGGGATTTCGACCAGGCTATGCGGAACTTCTTCAACGGTTCGCACAGACGCCCGGTCTACCGGAAACGTGGCCAGTCCGAGGGCTTCCAGGTCGTCGGTAAGAATGCCAGGGTTGAGAAGCTGAACCGGAGATGGTCCCGGTGCTGGGTACCGAAGGCCGGCTGGGTGAGGTTCCGTGTGTCGCGGACGGTGCCGGACTTCAGGTCCTACCGGATCACCCGCGACCGGGCGGGTCGCTGGCATGTCGCGTTCGCCGTCGCTCCCGCACCTGTCGACGTACCCGGCACGGGAGGGATCGTCGGGGTCGACCGTGGGGTGAAGGTCTCCGCCGCGTTGTCGACCGGAGAGCTGCTGACCTGCCCGGGGCTGCGGCCCGGGGAGACCGAACGGCTCCGCAGGCTGCAACGGCGGCTGTCCAGGGCCAGGCGGGGCAGTACCCGGCGCACCCGGCTGCGCGGTCAGATCGCCCGGGTGAAGGTTCGGGAGGCCGACCGGCGCAAGGACTGGGTCGAGAAGACCAGCACCGGCCTCGCTCGCCGGTACGACCTGATCCGGGTGGAGGACCTGAACATCGCGGGCATGACGCGGTCGGCGCGGGGCACGGTCGCCGAGCCGGGCCGGAACGTGGCGCAGAAAGCCGGGTTGAACCGGTCGATTCTCGCGGCCGGCTGGGGCCTGTTCGTCCAACGCCTCGAACACAAGGCGCCGGGCCGGGTGGAGAAGGTCCCGGCCGCCTTCACCAGTCAGCGTTGCTCGGCCTGCGGGCACACAGCACCCGACAACCGTGAGAGCCAAGCGGTGTTCCGGTGCGGAGCCTGCGGGCACACGGTCAACGCGGACGTGAACGCAGCCTGCAACATCGCCGCAGGACGTGCGGTGAACGCGCGGGGAGGCGCGGCGCTGGCCGTGCCCGTGAACCGCGAACCTCAACGCCGCGCACCTCCTCTGGTGGGTGTAGGAGTTGGAATCCCCCTCGTTCACGAGGGGGAGGGCGTCAAACGCGGTGTGCCTCCGGAGCAGAGGTGTCCGTGCCGGCGCGGGTCGGGACGTCCTGCGGTGTGGACCGGCCGTGCGGTCCCGGTCCCGACGCGCCGTGCGGCGCGGGTCTGCCCTGGGCGGACGTCTCCGGGCTGAGCCGAGTGGTGTCGGGTCGGGAGACCCAGGTGGGCTGGTGCACCTCCATCTCGTCCCCGAACCTGCGCAGCAGGGTGGCGAAGGTGACCAGGTCCTCGCTGCTCCAGCCGGCGAGCATGTCCTCGTAACGCCGGTTGCGGATCTCGATGTGATCTCTGTAAACTTCCCGGCCCGCCTCGGTGACGTCCAGGACCACGGCGCGCCCGTCATCCGGATCGGCGCGACGCTCGACATAGCCGGCCCGGACGAGCGCCGAGACCTGCCTGCTGACGGTGGACGGATCGGACTGGACGGACGCGGCGAGGGCACCGAGCCGCTTCGGGCCGTTCGCGGCCAGGTGCGAGATCAGGATCTGCGCGGCCCACTCGACATCGTCGCGGGCGCGGGCGAGGTACTGGCTGCGGGCGCGGGCGAGGCCCCGGAGCAGGCGCGCGAGATCGTCGGCGAGCTGTGCCACCTGGTACTCGCGGTTCACCGGATGCTCGCGGCTCTCCGGATGCTCCTGGTCCGCCGGATGCTCGTGGTCCGCCGGGCGTTGCTGGTCGGTGGGTGCCTGGGTCTCGTCCATGCGCGCGGTGCTCTTCCTGATGTTGGTCTGCTGGAACGGGTGCCGCTGCCGCTGGGGCGCGGTACCGTCCAGTCGCATGATCCGCCAAGCCGGTCGTCCTGGCAATTTGGCTGCAGCATACAACTAGTCCGAGCTCCCGGTCTTTTATCCGGTAACGCGCCGTTCAGGTGACCTGGACCACAGCTACAGGCCCGCGTGATCCCGCGGATCCGCGGTTCGGGATCAGGGTGCCGCCGGTGGACGTCCTGCCAGTGAGCGCAGGACGGTCTCGGCCTTCGCCGAAAGCTCCTCGGCCTGGGAGAGCAGGGCGTCCGCGCGGGCGTCCAGCGCCCGCTGCGAGGCAGCGAGATCATGATCGCTGACGACATCCGGGGATGCGTCGGGCCGGCCGTCCGCCGGACCGTTCGCCCGGGGCGGCCGGGAGGCGGCCGGCCCATGCGCGGAGGCGCCCGTGGAGGCGCGCTGCGGGCGGGGCGGACTGCCTGGCTGCGCTGCCTCGGCCCTACCCGCGCGGGCCGGCACCCGGCCGGCCCGCGGCGGCACGGCGGACGAGCCTGGCGCCACCGGCTGGGCCCGGTGCGGGTGCGGGGCAGCGGGGGGAGTGGCTCCTCTGGACGTCCTGACCGGTCGCGGTGCTGTTCCGCGCGGGACGCGGGTGGACGGGCGACCCGTGCCCGACCGCCGGCCACGGCCTCCCTTGCCGTTGGCCGCGCCCGGGCCCGTTCCGTGGGCACTGCCGTGTGGCGCGGCACTGCCGTTCGGATCGCCCGAAGTCATCCGGGTGGTTGCCTCGCTGCGCTCCGCGATGCCGGTGGATGCAGTGGCAGCTGTCCGGCCGCCGGGTGCGGGCGTGGTGTCCCGCGGGGGCGGGACGGGTTCGACGGGAGGGGCCGCCAGGGTCGTCCGCAGCCGAACCCGGGCCGCGAGCCGCCTGAGCGAGGTCCCGAGCGTGTTGGGTTCCGCTGACCGCGCACTGCCGCCCGGTCCAATCCCGCCCGGTCCGTTCCCGCCCGGTACGGATCCGTTCGGAACGGTCTCGCCCGCAGACGCGTCGCCCGCAGACATGTCTCCCGCCGACGTGGTCCCCGGAACGCCCGTCCCGGCCGTGGTGCAGCGGCTGTCGGACTGCTCGCCCGCGCGCATCGTCTGGATGCGGGAATCGAGATGGTCCCGGTCGTCGACGAGCCGGGCGAGTTCGCAGTGGATGCGGTCCAGGTCGTTGTGCAGCCGCCGGTACTGCCGGCGCTGCGCCCGGTCGGTGCTGGCGCGGCGCCCGCGGATCAGGTCATCGCGCAGCAGTTCCAGATCGCGGTGGAGCAGATCCTCGAGCCGTGAGAGCTGGCCCTGGGACGTCCGCGCGCGCAGCCGGGAGAGCTGCCCGGTGACCAGCGGCGAGGCGGCCAGGGCCCGGACGCCCAGGATCATGATGGCGAGGCCCGCGATCTCGCCGGCGATGGCGAGCGGGCTGAGGCGGAGCATGCCACCGAGCAGGAAGACGCCGATCGCCACACCACCGAGGGGCTCGAGGCTGACCGCGGCGGGCAGGGAGGCGGGCAGCGGGGCCATCTCGTAGGCGCTCTGCAGCAGCAGGCCGCTGCTCAGCGCGACCACGACGACCGCGTAGGTCTGCCAGGACGTCGGGACGGCCCCGATGCCGGATGTCTCCACCAGCCGGCCGACGCTCCCGATGAGGGCGCCCTGCAGGGCGGAGAGCAGGCCCGCGCCGCCGGCGAGCAGGGTGGCACGGCGCGCCGGGTCGAGCCGGCGGGTGCCGAGCACCGACCAGGCGGCCAGGCCCCCGATCGAGCCACCGGTCAGGATCCAGCCGAGCGTGGTCGCCGCTTCGACCTCGCCCTGGTGCGGATCACCGGCGAGGAGGAAGGTGGCCAGGCCGAGCGCGGTCGCCATCGCTGCCAGCCAGTCCCGCCGAGGGACCCGTCTTCGTGCCCAGAACGCGGCCAGCGGCAGCGCGAAGAGCAGTTGGCAGACCTGCAACGGGGCGACGAAGGCGACGGTCGACCGGGCGAGCGCGGCTGCGGACGCGAAGGTCCCGACCGCGGACAGGAGCACACCGAGGTCCCACATCGGACGCCGGACCAGCCACAGCAGCAGCCGCAGCCGCAGCACGTCCTCGGGCGGCGCGTGGAAGGCCACGCGCTGTTGGATCACTGCGGCGACGCCGAAGCACACCGCGGATCCCAGGCCCAGCAGGTAGGTCGTCAGCATCCCTGGTCTCGTTCCGCGCCGGGCGGCGCTACCTGTACATATCCTGCCCGATCACCCGGTGGAGCCGGCAGGGCCCTCCCGGCCAGCACCGGTGAGATCACACGGTCCCAGCCCGGATACGGCCCGCTCCGCCACCGGCCCGCTCCGCTTCCGGTCTGCGCGCCTTCGGGTTTACCGTCGGCGGGCGCGCGGCCGTGGGACGTCCCGCCGTCGGGCGTGCCGGCTGCCGTGTCGACGTCCGGGGCGCAGGCGTGGGGCGTAGGGGAACCGGGCCGCGTCAGGCTCCGGGAGGCGCGGGGGCCTCGGGGGCGCCGTCCGGCGGCTGCTCGGCCCGCGCCAGGAGCGGATCGCGGGCGAGGCGTTCCGCCTGGGCCCGGACAGCCCCCTCGTCGCCGCGCCAGGCCGCCGCGGTGACCGCGTGGACGACCGCGGAGAGCAGGGTGAGCCGGTCGAACGCGGCCCGGTGCGGGGTGCGGCCGTCGGGACGCCGGTGCAGCGTGGCGTACAGGCGCGGCAGGGCGAGGTACTCGTCGAGCACCCCCGGCAGATGATCGCGGACTGTTCGTTCGATGGTACGGCCCGCGCTGTCCGCGGGGCCGTGGGACCGGCCCGCGAGCCCGGGGTCGTCAACGAACTCGCGGACCGCGTCGGCGAGATCGCGCACCGCCGAGACCAGGTCCGGCTCCACGGGTGTGGACCGCCCGGCCAGCCTGGCGATCTGCGCGTCCAGGACGTCC
Organism: Parafrankia sp. FMc2; assembly: GCF_041008525.1. Taxonomy (NCBI): domain Bacteria; kingdom Bacillati; phylum Actinomycetota; class Actinomycetes; order Frankiales; family Frankiaceae; genus Parafrankia; species Parafrankia sp. FMc2. Next base: position 11,013 of record NZ_JBFLUG010000187.1, read on the forward strand.
CGCACCTGGGCCCATCCGCCGCTGTCCCGCTCTGCCTCGACCCGCTCTGCCTCGACCCGCTCAGCCTCGTCCTGCTCCGCGGGGGGTACCTGCCCCGGGTGGGGGAGCTGAGCCCGGGGCAGGTACCCCCCGCGGAGCAGGAGAACACCGCGCGGGTGCGGGCACGGACGGGCGGCGGAGCAGCTTTTCATCATAT
>NZ_JBFLUG010000188.1:0-11068 GCF_041008525.1 Parafrankia sp. FMc2
CAGGTTTACCGTCGGCCACGACACCCCGGCCAAGGTGACTACCTCTTTCTTCGGGCGCCCCTCCGCGCACCAGAGAACAATCCGCGCGCGGGTCGCCACATTCGCCGGAACACCCGGATCATTGATCGGCGCCTCGAGTTCCGCCCTCTTCTCCGCCTCCAGCTCCATCCCATCATTCTATGCTTTAAAGCAGACGGAATCACGGGACACTAGCGCCGTCACCGGCAGACAGATTCTGCCATTCCTGCTCGCTGACCTCGTCGGCAAGGACGCGGGCGTGGACCTGGGTGAGCACGTGGCTGCCGGTGGCGCCGACGAGTGGTTCGTTGCTCTTCACCGCCAGGACGTGGCCGATTCCCTTGGTTTCCAGCCACATCCGCAGGTGTCGATCCGAGCCGTACACCTCGTCGGCGGTCACCCAGCGGGCCGGGACGTCAGCGGCCAGCGCGCGGGCGAGCATCGTCTTCGCGAGCTGCGGTTTCGTCGAGAACGTGACCTCCTTGCTGATCCCGGCTTCGTGGCGTCGGGCATCATCGTCGATCCAGGATTTCGGGAGGTAGAGTTCCCGGTCGAGAAACGATCGGCCCGCTGCCGTTACGTAGGTAAGGAACACGCCGATCTGACAGTTCTCGATGCGGCCTGCTGTTCCCGAGTACTGCCGGGACACTCCCGCAGATTTCGTTCCCTTCTTCAAAAACCCTGTCTCGTCAACGACCAGCACACCATCCGGGGCTCCTATGTTCTCTGTAACATAGCTGCGGATATCGTCGCGTACACCGTCGACGTCCCACGCGGCCGAGTTCAGTAGCCGCTGCATCCCGTCCGGTGTCATCTCACCGGCCTGTTCCGCCAACTGCCAGCTGTTCTTCCGTTCCACCGGTCCCAGCAGACCGCGCACGTACTCCAATGCCCGTTTCCGTGGCTCCGCACGATCGAACCGGTTCCCGATTTTACAGTGCAGATCCTCTAAATTCTTTAGCCATTTCCCTGGATCGGTGATGCAAGTATCATCTGCCACCCGAGAAGAATGACCGAGGAAGGCCCCCACTTTCCTCCCGACACGCCAAGTGCGGCTGTAGTACTAAACGACAAGCTAGAGCCGCCACCCGTGAATGGATACGTTCCGTTCTGTGGGGGCCCGAGGGTGAAATCCCCTCGGGCTACCCGGCGACTTGAGCTGCACGGCGAAGTGGGGGAGCTCGGATGTGTTCCCAGCTCCCCACTTCCGTCAGTGCGAACCGTTCCGGAAGTGCGCCACGGGCGGGATGGGCCGGTCGACCGAACCGGGCACCCACCCGGCCTCGATCTTAAGCGGGCCGGCCCCGTCGGCGGCCCATACGTGACAGGTGCCCAGAGGCAGCGGCGGCGGGCCGGCGGACTCCGGGGACTTCCCGCGGCGGGTGTGCGCGAGTTGCTCGGTCGCGGTGCGCACGACCGCCGGGCCCATCGCACGGGCCAGCTCGCCCAGGTGCGAGCAACCCGATGCGCCACCGAGCCGTTGCCGTAGCTCGCGGGTGAACCCGCGCGCCACGGAAAGCCCTTCCAGTCGGGCGAAAGCGGGCGCGATCAGCGGGCATTCGGTATGCGGGAAGGCGGTCATGTCCGCCTCCGCGGCCGTGATCACGAGTCCCGCCAGGCGCACGGTGAGCGCGAGCGTCATGTCATGGATCCGCTGCTGCCCTGGCGCGGCCCGCGGGATCTGATCGGTCAGCCTGCCGACGACGGTGACATGCCCGTTGTCGGCAGGGTAGGAGTCCATGATGATGCTGCGCCGGTGCGCAGCGCCTTCGGGCGGTGGTGGAACCTCGATCACGCTTCGCTCCTCACTTGAACGGATGGCAGGCGGCGATGCCTGCGCCGGCCGCCGTCATCGCGGCATTCCCAGCACTCGCTCGGCGAGGATGTTGCGCATGATCTGGGTCGTGCCACCAGCGATGGTGGCGGACCGTGAGCTCAGGAAATCCAGCTGGGCCGGGCGAGCGGCGCTGCCGCTGATGCCGTCCAGACCAAGCGCGGCCAGATGCGTGTCGCCGACAGCCTGCATCGCCAGGCTCCACGCGTGCTTGATCACCGAATGCTCCGCGCCCGGCGCGCCGCCCGCGGCGATCCGGCCGAGCGCGCGTTGCCCGAGCAGGCCCAGCAGGCGGCATTCCACGAGCCGGTCGGTCAACGCCATCCGGATGCCCTCGTCCAGTTCCCGGCTGGCCAGCTCGGCCACGACGTCGTGCACCGCCTGCTCGAGCCGGCTCGCCATCATGATCACGCCAGCACGCTCGAAGCCGAGCGTGGTCATGGTGACCTTCCAGCCCTCGTGCAAGGGGCCGAGCAGAGCGTCGCGAGGGACGCGCACATCGTCGAAGAACAGCTCGGCGAACCCGCCCTCGCCGGTGATCTGCGTGATGGGGCGCCGGGTGATGCCCGGGGTGTCCAGCGGGACCAGCAAAGCGGAGATCCCCTTGTGCGCCTCGGCTTCGGGATCGGTGCGCACCAGCAGCAGGCAGTAGTCGGCCTCCATGCCCTCCGAAATCCAGATCTTCTGACCGTTGATGACGAACTCCTCGCCCTCGAGCACGGCGCGGGTGCGCAGGCTGGCCAGGTCGCTGCCCGAGCCGGGTTCGGAGAATCCCTGGCACCACACGGTTTCCCCGGACTGGATGTCCCGCAGATACCGCTGCTGCTCCGGCGTGCCGTACCGCATCAGGGTCGGCGCGACGTTGCTGACACCGAGTACTCCCGCCAGGAGGGGTGCACGCCATTCGGCCAGCACCCGGTCGCACGCGACCTGGTCGACGATGCCAAGGCCGCGTCCGCCGAACTCAGCCGGCCACTGTGGAGCGATCCAGCCGACGCTGTGCAGGGTGCGCTGCCAGTCAAGTCGCGCGGTGAACGAATCGTCCTCGCCCCACTTGTCGCGGTGCGCGGGCAGCAGGCGTTCCAGGTGCGCGGCCAGCTCGGCGGCGGGGCTGCCCGGAGCGGGCGCGCATCGGGTGTGGACCGCCGGGTTCGACGTGGGATCCAGCCGCCGCCGGTGGGCCGCGCTGCCCCCGAAGAGGGGAGCGGCGGCAACGGCGCGCCGGCAGTACAGGTGCGCCTCGTGCTCCCACGTGAAGCCGATGCCGCCCAGGATCTGGATGTAGCCTGCGGTGACTTTCGACGCCACAGTGGTCGTCTCCTGCAGCGCGAGCGCGAGGGCGTCCTCGAGTTCCGTCACGGGGGCTCCGTCATCGAGCAGGCCGGTCAGGTGCCGGGCGGCCGCGCGGGCCAGCTCGACATCGGTGAGCATGTCGGCGCAACTGTGCTTGATCGCCTGGAACGAGCCGATCGGACGGCCGAACTGGGTGCGGTCCCCCGCGTAGGCCACCGCCGCGGTCAGGCAGTGACCCGCGACGCCGACCAGCTCGCTCGCCAGCGCCGCGCCCGCCGTGACGACACCGCGCCGCACGGCCTCGACCGCGCTGCGGCCACGTGTGAGCACGGTAGCGGGCGCCGAGTCAAGGATGAGGGTGCCCAAGGGGCGCAACAGGTCCAGCCCCTCGGTCCGGGTCATCGTGGCACCGTCCGCGCCGGCGGCGACGGCAACCAGTAGCGGCCCCTCCGCGCTCTCGGCGAGCACCAGGATGCGGTTGGCCTCGGGCGAGAACACCAGGTCGGCCCGTCCGGACACACGCGTGGCCCCGTCGCCAAGCTCGGCCTGGAAGCCACCGCGGAAGCCGTGCTCGGTCCACGCCACGGTCGGCACGACCGTGCCCGCGCAGATGCCGCCGAGCAACGCTGTGGCGTCCTCGCCGTCGAGCCGGTCGAGCGTGCCGATCGCGCCGGCCACGGCGATGGCGGGCGTGGGCGCGAGCACCGCGCCGGTGGCTTCGAGTGCCACCGCCAGGTCGCCCCACCCGCCGCCAGAGCCGCCCCGGTCCTCCGCGACGGGGAGCCCGGCTACGCCGAGTTCGGCCAGTCCACGCCACAGCCCCACCTCGCTGACCGCGCCCGGGTCACCGGCCTGCTTGCGGGCCGAATCCGCGGCCCATCGCTTCGCGAGTAGCCGTGTCACAGCGTCGGCCAATGCCTGCTGATCCTCGGTGTCCGCCACGGCGACGTTGCTCGGCATGTGTGGATCACGGTCCTTCCCTTGATGCGCCCCAGTTCGAAATATCTAAACAGTCGTGGCGCCTTGCGTCGGGCCTCTTGGTTTGTCTATTCAGCATACTAGACCAAAGAGCTAACTCAATGTACTGTTCCCTGTCATGGCATTGTTGCCGCAGCGCACGGCCGGGACCGTGTCGGTGCTCGACCTGCTCGCGCTGGAGCGGATCGAGCGGGACCTCTACCGTGCACCGCTGGTCGTGGACGAGCCGCTGCCCCTCTACGGAGGGCAGATCGCGGCGCAGGCGCTCAACGCGGCGGGGCTGACCGTGCCCGCGGAGCGGGTCCCGCATTCCCTGCACGGCTACTTCCTGCGGCCGGGCGTGAGCACCGAGCCGACGGTCTACCGCGTGGAGCGGGACCGTGACGGCTGGTCGTACTCCGCGTGACGGGTGGCGGCGGTGCAGAACGGCATGCCCATTTTCACCCTTTCCGCGTCGGCGACTACGGGATGACCGAGGTGCCGATGATCTGCGTCGCCTCTCCCCAGGACAGTGCGGAGCAGCTCGCCGAGACCGAGGGCCGACCGATTCTCGGCAATCAGGTCCGCATCGCCGACGGTACGCGTTGCTGCCGCCAGGCCAGGACGGCGAGATCCAGGTGAAGGGTGCGGCGGTATTCACCACGGATGGCTGGTTCCGGACAGGGGATATGGGGCACGTGCGGCCCGATGGGCACGTGGAGGTCACGGGGCGGCTCAAGGATGTGATCATCCGGCTGTGGCCGAGGCCGCGGTGATCGGGCTGCCCGACGCCGAGCGGGGGGAACGGGTGTGTGCCGTGCGCACCTTGCATGCCGGTACCGCGCATCCGTCGCTGGCAGATGTGGTCGCCTACCTTCGCGACAGCGGTCGCATGCCACAGAAACTGCTCGAACAGCTGGAGATCGTCGATGAACTGCCCCGCAATGGGCTGGGCAAGACGTCAAGGAGATCTCGGCCACCAGCCGCAGCAACCCCTCACGTCCGATTGTCGGCCCCTGATCGGGTTCTTGGCTACTCATAGGTGCAGTCTGATGAGCGGATGTCGACCGACCAGTGGCCGCGGATCCAGGCGGCCAGTTCGGCCGGTAGGGCGTCCTGGGCGGGCAGGGTGCAGATCGCGTAGACGATCTCACGTCGCTGGCGGCGCTTGCCGTCGGTCTTTTTGCTGTTCGTGGTGATCGGGCGAGGGCTGCGGGTGACCTGGATGGCCTGGGTGGCGTGCGGGGAACCCGAGTCCGGCCGGGCCGGTGACGGCTTTGAGGGTGCGTGTCTCGATCCGGCCATGGCCGCGGCCGGTGGTGGTGTGTCCGACCGGGACATCGGTCCACGGCAGGGCTTTCAACCGGGCAGGCAGGGTGGGCTGGTTGCGTTTCACCGTGACCAACAGGTGCGCTCCCCGGGTGTGGGGGTAGTCGGCGTGCGCGGTCTGCGCGTGCATCGCGTCGACGGCGATCAGGACGTCGGTCAGGTCGGGATCTGGTCCAAAACCGTGGAGAACAAAGGGATTTCGTTGGTCTTCTCGTCGACGTCGACCTGCGCCAGGGCCACACCGCGGGCATGGTCGAGGACACCGAGCAGGTGCACCTGGCGGCTGCCGTGCCGGGTGGCGCGCATCGCCTTGCCGTCCACCGCCAGCACCCACCGTGCCCGGCGGTGACGCCCCGCCGGCTGGCGCCCGGCGGCGTCGACGCCCCGCCCGCCGTGCCCGGACCCAGGCTCCGACCACCCTTTCCAGTGCTGCCTGGTCGACACGGGTCAGCACCCGCCAGATCGTCGCTGGCCCCGGGACCCGCCCGGCCACCCCGAGACTGGCGCGGTCGTCCGCGGACAGGTCGGCGGCCCACTCCCCGATCGCCGCGAACGACCGGGCACCGCTGAGCATCGCGCACACCGCGATCGCCAGGATCCCCGCGAACCGGTGACGCACCCCGCGCCGTCGACGCGGGTCCGGCACCTGCGCGAGAGCTTCCAGCAACCCGATCCGGTCACCGTCGGTGAGCAGGTCCGGTTGGCTGATCCGATCCGGGACCTGCCCGGCGAACTGCCCGACCACGGCGGCGATAGGAGAAGATGACATCGGCGGGCACGGCCTTCCCTTGGCGAACATGAAGCGTCGAGAACTCCATGATCGACAATGGGGTCGTGTCCGCCCTCCTTCTCTCTTCGGCGTGTCGCCGGCATCCGCCCAGGTCAGGCCACGCTTCCGCCGCAGCCCGAAACGATCAAGACGGCCTGTCGACTACGAAATGGCCCTGGCGCTATGACAGGGCTGACAGTGGCTCGGTCGCCAACTTTCCCCTATACTGATTAATTATCTAATTGATTTTGCGATCGAGGAGTCCGAGTGCGAGGCGTGCTGACCGAGGAGCAGGCATACCTGCGCAAGACCGTGCGGGAACTACTCGCCGATCATGCGGCACGCACGACTGTGCCCGAGCAGGCAGTCGCCGATCATGACCGTGAACTGTGGTCGCTGATGGCCCAGCAGGTCGGACTGCACGGGCTCGCCATCCCCGAGCGCTTCGGAGGTGCGGGTTGCGGGCCGGTGGAGCTCGCTGTGGTGTTCGAGGAGATGGGGGCGGTGCTGCTGTCCGCACCGTTCTTCGCGAGTGTCGGACTGGCGGCGAACGCGATTTTGGCCAGCGGCGATGAGGATGCGAGTGCCGACTACCTGCCCCGGATCGCCACCGGGGAGCGCATCGGCACGCTCGCGCTCACCGAGGACGGCGGACGGTGGGCCGAAGCGGATGTTCAGCTCGCCGCCACTCGCACGGACGGCTGGCGGTTGTCCGGGCGCAAGACCTACGTCGTCGACGGCTGCGCCGCCGATTTCCTCGTGGTCGCCGCAAGGACCGACGTCGGCGTGAGCCTCTTCCTCGTCGAGTCGGATGCCAGTGGCCTGGATCGGGTGCCGGTCGAAGCTCTCGACCCGACGCGTCAGTTCGCGACGGTCACGTTTGACGGGACGCCCGCACGCCTGCTCGGCGAGCAGGGCTCGGGCTGGACGGCATTGTCGAGCACTCTCGACCTTGGTGCGATCTTCCTCGCGAGTGAACAGGTCGGCGCGGCACAGCGCTGCCTGGACATGGCGGTCGACTACGCCAAGACCAGGGTGCAGTTCGGTAAGCCGATCGGTAGTTTCCAGGCGATCAAGCACAAGTGTGCGGACCTGCTGGTATCGATCGAGCTTGCCCGCTCGGCGGCGCTGTTCGCGGCGGAGGCCGCGGCTGAGGGCAGTTCCGAGACGCCGGTGCTCGCGAGTCTGGCGAAGGCGGTTTGCTCGGAGAGTTTCGTCCGCTGCGCCACCGAGAACATCCAGATTCACGGCGGGATCGGTTTCACCTGGGAACATCCCGCGCACCTGTACTTCAAACGGGCCCGTGCCAGCGAGGTGCTGCTCGGCTCGCCCGGTTACCACCGGCGATTGCTGGCGGCCAGGGGCGCCAGTGGGCTGCCAGTGGGATCAGTGTGATCACCGAATCAGCGGAGGGTGGCCGATGCGCCGCAGCATCTTCACCGATGAACACGGCCAGTTCCGCGCGACGGCGCGCGCCTTCTTCGAGCGGGAATGCGCGCCCTACACCGAGCAGTGGGAACGCGAGGGCAAGGTCAGCCGGGAGGCGTGGCGGAAGGCCGGCGAGGCCGGGCTGCTGGGCTGGGAGGCGCCCGAGGAGTACGGCGGCCTGGGAATCAAGGACTACCGGTTCAATGCGATCGTTAGCGACGAGATGTTCGGCACCGGTGCCGTGGGCATCGGACTGGGCGTGCAGAACGACATCCTGGCTTCCTACCTGGTCGGGCTGACCACGGAGGAGCAGAAGAAGCGCTGGCTGCCGGGGTTCACCAGCGGGAAGATCGTCACCTCGATCGCGATGTCCGAGCCGGCCGCGGGGTCGGACGTCGCGGGCATCAAGACGACGGCCCGCCGCGAGGGCGAGGTTTACGTCGTCAACGGTCAGAAGACTTTCATCAGTAATGGGTTGCTCTCCGACCTGGTGCTGGTCGCGGCGAAGACGGATCTGGAGGCCGGGCGCAAGGGGATCAGCCTGATCGCGGTCGAGGCGACACGGCCGGGATTCTCCCGTGGGCGCAAGCTCGACAAGATCGGGCAGTGGTCCGCTGACACCGCGGAACTGTTCTTCGACAACGTCGAGGTGCCGGTGCAGAACCTGGTGGGTGAGGAGAACCGGGGCTTCTACCACCTGATGCACAACCTGCCCGCAGAACGGCTGGGCATCGCCACCTACGCGGTCGCGACGGCACGGCGGGCCTTCGACCTCACGACCGAGTACGTGTCCGAGCGCAAGGCGTTCGGCCAGCCCATTGGGAAGTTCCAGGTCAACCGCCACTTCCTGGCCGAGATGAAGACCAAGCTGGACGTCGCGCAGGTCTACCTCGACCAGTGCATCATGGCCGCCAACGCCGGTGAGCTGACCCCGCAGGAGGCGGCCGGCCTGAAGTGGTGGACCACCGAGGTGCAGTGGGAGATCCTCGACCGCTGTCTGCAGCTGCACGGGGGCTACGGCTACATGAACGAGTACGAGATCGCGCGGCTGTGGCGGGATTCCCGGGTGCAGCGGCTCTACGGTGGCACCACGGAGATCATGAAGGATCTCATCGGCCGCTCGATGGGGTTCTGATGGGACTGCCGATCACCGAAGAGCATCTGGCGCTTGCCGCGTCCGTGCGGGACGTGCTGAGCGACCGGGATGCGCTTGGCGCGGCCAGGACGGCTCTCGACAACGATGCCCCGGGCACGCCGGCGTTCTGGAAGGACGTCGTCCACCTGGGCTGGCTCGGCCTGCCGGTCAACGAGGACTACGGCGGACAGGGGTTCGGGTTGCCCGAACTCGCCGTGGTCACCGAGGAGCTCGGCCGGGTTGTCGTCCCAGGCGCGTTCCTGCCCACCGCGCTGGCGATCGCCACGCTCCAGCTCGCCGCTTCCCGGGAGGACCGGGCCGTGCTGCTGCCGGAGCTGTGCGGCGGCGGGGTCACCGCGGCCGTCGGGCTGCACGGGGATCTGCGTCACGACGGCGGCGCCGTGACCGGTGACGCGGGCCCGGTGTTCGGCGGTGCCGGGGCCGAGGTACTGTTGCTGGCCGTGGACGACGACCTCGTCGTGGTCCACCCCGGGCCGCAAACCACGCTGACGCCGACCCGGGATCTCGACCTGACCCGGCGGGGGACCCAGGTGACGTGCGACGGGGCCGTGGCGGAGGCGGTCCTGCCCGGAGCACGGCGCACGGCACTCGTGCTGGCCCGGCTTCTCGCCGCGGCCGAAGCGGCCGGCGGTGCGCGTGCGTGCACGGAACGCGCTGTGGCCTACGCGCAGGAACGCGTGCAGTTCGGCCGCCCGGTCGGCAGCTTCCAGGCGGTCAAGCACCTCTGTGCCGAGATGCTTGTCGATGCCGAACTTGCCACCGCGGCAGCGTGGGACGCCGCCCGCGCCGGGGTCGACGGCCCCGAGGCCGAGCTTGCCGGGGAAGTCGCACTGGGCGCTTTCGTGCGGGTCACCGAGCGCGACATCCAGGTGCACGGCGGAATTGGCTTCACGTGGGAGCACGACGCGCATCTCTACTTGCGCCGTGCCCTGACACTTCGCGGTGCGTTCGGTGAGATCGCGGAGCTCACGGCGGCGGGTGTGCGCCGCAAGCCCGCACTCGAACTGCCACCCGAGGCCGAGGACTACCGCGAGGGCGTCCGGGCGTTCGCGGAGAGTTACCGGCAGGCGCCCGAGAACGAGCGCCGGTCGCTGTTCGTACGCTCGGGCTACGCCTTCCCACACTGGCCGCAGCCCTACGGCCGCGGCGCAGGACCGGTGGAACAGCTGGTCGTCGAGCAGGAACTCGTCGGCGCGCGCAAACCCGAACTCGGCATCGGCAGCTGGATCCTGCCGACGTTGCTCCGGCATGGCACCGCCGAACAGGTCGAGCGCTGGCTGTGGCCCAGCCTGGAGGGTGAGCTGACCTGGTGCCAGCTGTTCAGCGAACCGGGCGCGGGCTCGGATGCCGCGGCGATCAGCACCCGCGCGAAGCGGACCGACGGGGGCTGGGTCGTCACCGGCCAGAAGGTGTGGACCAGCGCCGCCGAAACCTGCAACCGCGGCCTCGCCACGGTGCGCACCGATTCGGACGCGCCCAAACACGCCGGGATCACCGCGCTGGTGATCGACATGAGCGCACCGGGCGTGACCGTGCGGCCGTTGCGTGAGATCACCGGTGAGGCGTCGTTCAACGAAGTGTTCTTCGACGAGGTGTTCGTGCCGGATGCAAATGTGGTCGGCGACGTCAACGCGGGCTGGACGGCCGCCCGCGCGACCCTGGGCAACGAGCGGGTCAGCATCGGCACCGGTGAGCACGAGTTCGTGCCGATCACCCGCGCGTTCGACGCCTTTCCGGACGACTCCGGCCTGCGCCGTGACATCGGGCGGCTCGTGGCGGAACGCCAGGCGATGTGGCTGCTCAGTTTCCGCAACGCCGCTAGGGCCGTCGCCGGTGGCGACCCCGGCCCGGAGGGCAACATCACCAAGCTGCTCTCCGGTGAGCACCAGCAACGCGTCGCCGACCTGCTGATGCGGATCGGTGGCCCGGCAGCCGCGCTCGCCGGCGACCCGGCGCTGCACCACGGCGTGCTGTTCGTGCGGGCGCTGACCATCGCCGGCGGGACGTCCGAGGTCGTGCGCAACCAGATCGCCGAGCGTGTCCTGGGTCTGCCCCGCAAACAGGTCCGCAACTAGTGTCCCGTGATTCCGTTTGCTTTAAAGCAAAGAATGATGGGATGGAGCTGGAGGCGGAGAAGAGGGCGGAACTCGAGGCGCTGATCAATGATCCGGGTGTTCCGGCGAATGTGGCGACCCGCGCGCGGATTGTTCTCTGGTGCGCGGAGGGGCGCCCGAAGAAAGAGGTAGTCACCTTGGCCGGGGTGTCGTGGCCGACGGTAAACCTG